>CALULT010000007.1 GCA_944321565.1 uncultured Paraprevotella sp.
TTATCCCGTTCTCGCTTGTGGAAATGAAGTGTGAGAATGACAGGTTCTGCTTCAGGAACTTGAAGAACACCTCGATGGGCGCAGTCGAAATATAGTGCGGATTTATAGTCAAAGAGAAATGGTTTGCGAATTGCACAAACGGGAATTGAGAGTTAGAAGTGACTCCAACTCTTCTTTTTGTGTGGCTTTTGGTAACACGAGAGTTTCAGGCGTTTGAAACTAGGTGTTCCAGGCGTTTGAAACTGGGTGTTCCGGGCTTTGGAACTGGGTGTTCCGGGCTTTGAAACTGGGTGTTTCAGGCCTTGAAACTGGGTGTTTCAGGCTCTGAAACTTTCATGCTGTGAGGCGGGGGTGTCTTTTCCCCTTTTCCCGCCCCCGCTTATATTGTTCGTGGATGCGTCCGGTGTTGTTCCTGCGGGTGTGAGACCCCCTCCGCCCTTCGGGGCTCGTCTCCCTGCAAGGTGGGACTATTTCTGTCGGCTTTGACTGCGGACATTCACCTGTGAGAAACTCCGCGTCACTCAATTTCTTCAATTAAATCCCCCAAAATACAAACTGACTTTGTTTAAGGCATAACCATGCCCGCCATTAAAGTCCTGTACGTCAATGGCGGGCATGGATTTTTGTCATGAAGCGGGAGAAATCAGAAGAACTTCACGTCCTTTCCCGTCACTTCGCTTGGCAGCATGTTGGGTCTGGCAGCTCGTGTCAAGGCACAGCCACTGGTTGGTGAGCCGTTTCTCGTCCAAGGCTTCTTTCATGATGGTGTGTGTATAAAGACTATTTTCTAAATGAATGTTTATCTTTTTCTTGTGCAGATATAATCTTTTTTATAACTTGCCATTGTTTTCATCTGAATTGGTTAGATAGTGTGTGATATTTCAAATCCAAGATTCATGGAAATGCGTTGTCTTCCAATGGGTTCGCAGATAGCTTCTAAATAGGAATGTGATTAGTAGAAAGAAAGGAATATGAAGTGCTTTTTTAAACCACGCATAGGCCAATATTATGAATGTGGTTTCCGAGGATATAAGACATTGGTGCTAGGTGCACATTTCTATTGTCCTTTGCCATGTGAACATAAAGAGGCTTGTCTAAAGGATAGCCGTCCGTTTGATCGAGAGTGCCCTTGTTACAAAGACAAGAATGATGAATATTTCACACTGTCGAACTCATGCTATGTCGAAGTCAATAGTTATTTGGAAGGATGCCCCTATCCGTCTTTCTCAATGTTTACTAAGTACATGATGAACAAACGGGATTATATTCCCGACCCCGTGAAATATCGTTTTTGGGAGCATGTCTGCTTTTACAACTATCTCCAGCATTACTTGAAGGATGGGAACACGCCTAAATACCTTGGCAATGAAAAACTCTTTGCCGAAGATTGGGATGCTTTCCAAGAGGTATTGGAGGAATTGCAACCGGAGTTAATCTATGTATGGAACGAAAGCATCAAGGAAACGATTCTCGCTCATGAGAAAAAACTGACGGGTCGGATAGTATATTTAGGCGAAACGGATATGCAGGGACTGACCATCTACAGATTTCTGTATAAGCATAAGCCTGTTGAGGCTCCGGAAATCTTGCTGGAAAACTTCTCCCGGAAATTTCAGCAAGAGCTATCTGACTTGCCGCGGCATACATCTGATGCGGGAAGTACAGAAAGATTAGTGTTGGACCTTCTTCAGTTGCTCCGCTTCAAAACCCGTGTGTCAGGGGCATTTGCTTTCCTCTCACCGCGTGTCTTGATGCGGATGGCCGTATATTTGTATCCACAGGTCTGGAATCGCTCCTTTTCCATTTATTTGATAAAGAGGTTGCAGGAAAAAGAGTTGAAGGCAGAAGGGCTGAAAGATATGGATAGGCTCTATACACGTGCGTCCGAAGTGATTGACTCGAAAAAATGGGAACGAGTGTATAGTACATTTTATTGGGAACGGCTGGAAAGGCAAATACTGGTTCAGTCTCTTGGGATGATTCCTCCTTTTGAGTGGGCGTGGTATAGTTTGGTGGAGCCGCATAGAGGATTCCTCTTTACGCGCACTCCTGCCGATTGTCTGATAGTTTATTTGGATAAAAGCAGTGACTATTTGGGTTCTTACTTGCTGGACTTGATGGGGTATCCGTTGAGCGATAAAAGCGGAATGCTCATCATTTGCCATCCGGACGATATAGATAGCTATCTCAATATTTTGAAGAATAATCGTACCGGGCTAAAAGTTCGGGAGGTGCGCGAATGGGAGCATTTGTTGATGTTGGTATTGGAGAAAGGATATGAGGGGAAAGGAAAAATATGTTTGTATCATAAAGAAAATGAGGTTGTAAAATTGTCTTCGTTGGAAGTTGAAACATTGCTTCCTCATAAACATGAATTAATGCCTAAGGACAGAGTTGCAAGAGGGTGGTTTAAAGACCTTGTAAAAAAGATTTGTGAAAAAGAAGTTTACTATAAAAGAAAATATGCTAATCCTGTTCCTCTGTCATTATTCCTTTTCAATTTATACAAAGAAGGTTTGATTCAATGTTATGTGGGCGGTTGGATAGGCTCAGGTGCCTTTAAAGATAATGATGGGAAAGAGCAAAAAATGAATAGCTATCAATATGCTCATCTACACACTTGTTTCAGCAAAGAGGATAAGGAAAAGAAGAGAGTGACATTATTTGAATTATCAGGGAAACAGTTCGAGAAATTGTTCCATGATACAAATATCAATAAACCGCCACGAGACTCTAAATCTAGAAAAGCTTCCAAAGAGCAAGTAGAGAAGTGCTTTAATGAGGTATGGAATAAGACAGTAAAGATGATAGATAAAGAGGGTAATATAAGAGATAAATGAAAGTTCGGAAGAAGTTCGGAGGATATATATAGTTTCTTGCTATTTTAATTATTTTGTTATCAAATAGTTATATGTGATTTGGGCTCAACGTGCGAAGAGTTTCTGTATTCGCATAATTTGTGTTGAAAAACCTAGCTAACTTTGCATCGTATTCAAAGAGTGAATACATCAAATTTATTTTCAATTTAAAAATTAAATAATTATGAAGAATATGATTTTCATCATCTTTGGTAATCTCGTAGTACTGGAATTAGTAGTACGTATCATTCAATCCACAAAGTGTGCACCAGATATCCTTTGGTATCTGTGCCGTCCGTTTGGAATACCTATGCCTATGTGGGTTGCGTGTATTGTGCGTATTGTGCTCGTAGCTGTGGGCGCAATTGCTTTGTATCAAGGTGTTAGCTCGTTTATTAACTTTTAAAAATTAAATTAATAAGATGAAACAAATTAATAAGAAGGCAGTTGCCGCAATAGGCAGCGGGACTGCGATTAGTGTAGGAGGCCAAACGGCTGCAATGGGTATTGCAACTACATTTGGAACGGCTTCGACTGGTACAGCAATCTCTACATTGTCGGGTGCGGCAGCTACAAATGCCGCTACGGCTTGGCTTGGTGGTGGGGCTTTGGCTGCCGGTGGTGGCGGAATGGCCGTGGGTAATTTGGTGTTGACGACAATTCCTGTAGTCGGGATTGGAATTGCCACTGTAGGTTTAGGATATGGAGTTTATAAATATTTTAAAAGGAGGAAGTGATATGTTTCCAATTGTAATTTTAGCCGGTAAGGTGCTTGTAAGTGCAAGTGCTAAAGAATTAGTCATTTTGTCTGCAGCATACGTTGCGGGAAAGTGTTTAAATCGTAAAAAAGTAAATTAGTATTAGCCCGAGTAGAGCCAACATAAAACAAATGGCTGTTATTCGCCTATTTGTTGGCGTTGGCTTTACTCTTTAAATTAATTAGGAATGGAAACAAAGAGCCATTTTAATGCCCGCATAATGGGGTGTGACAGACTTAACAACGTTCAATGTTATAGGTTTGAGGATGTTGAAACTAGAGAATTGGGCACCGTGCCATGCTGGTGTCTAGACAATTTTGTGCTGTTTGAAGATGCTTTGTTAGACCAAGAAGGGCACTTGCGGATTGGGGCTGAAGTGCAGTTGAGAAGGATGGAAGGCGGAAAATTTTATCCGGGCACCATATATAAGAAGCGTGATGTCCCAGCCAAGCCTAAACAATCGAAGTCTATGACCAAGGAGGCACTTTATGATGGAATCCTGTCTTATGACGGCATTCAGGTTGACATTTCTACATTGTGGGAACAGTTTATCAAAAGATACGGAGATTCTGCAGATGTTCTTGTGGAAGGTCTCAAAGTGCGTAACGAACCGGTAGAGGAGCAACGTGAGTTCCTTAAATCCCAATTGGGGAAGGATTGTGCTAAGTTGCCCATTCAGGAAGGGGCGAATGTGGAATTCAAATCGTCTTTCATCCATACAGCCGCAACAGTGAAGAACAATGAAAGGCTTTTGCAATATCGTAACATATTTGCGGAGATAGCTGCGTTTGCGAATTCCCATGTAGAAGCATGTATTTATGTCGGGATTAGCAATGACGGTAGCATAAGGGGTGTGGAGGATGAGTTGCTGAACGAGGTCCCTTTCGCTACGAGGGCGGACTTTGAGGCCGATTTCATAAATCAGTTGCATATGGCCTCTCACAATAATATGTTGGTTTCGTCCATCTCTTTGAGATGGTATAAAACAGACGATAATCACATCTTTTGTGTGATAGGAATACCAAAATGGGAGGGGGAAATCATCCTTCTCAATGGAACGGAATTGTATGTTCGTGGCACTGCTAGTAAAAGGCAATTGAAAGATAATGATTTAATTAGGTACATTGTTTCAAATAGTAATCATTAGTATGGCGCATTGCGTTTAATCTTTAAAACAGCAATAAAATGGGAAAATATAATGACGTGAAATTGAGAATATTGGAAAGGATATTAAAAATGAAAAAGAAGGAGATGGCCTTGTTTGTCTTGGTGTGGATTGTCTTGGCTGTGGCTTTCTGCTTGCTATTTTCATATATTCTCTCTATAGGAGGAACCGATGAACGATGGTTGATGGTTTTTTAAAAATATGTTGGAATGTAACTTCTATGTATGGCGGCAGTTGCGAAGAAAATCTGATAGTCTGGAAGTTTCCGCTCTGTTCGCACACTGCTATTACTGCGATTGGCTCTGATACTGGTGTGTTTTTGCTCGGACTTTACAGCCTTGAAGGACAGCCGCAAACAGGCCTGAGAAGGCCTCATGCGGATTACACAGGTTCGACTTGACCATCAGCTGCATATTGATGGAAAACACCCGTGGATTCGGGTATAGGGCGGAGGAAGTCACTTGTTGGCTTCCTTCACCTTTCGGAACAAGTCCGAGGCGAAGATGAAGCTGTTGAGGCGTTCGTTGGTGGACGACATGATTTGGTCCTTGGAGCCTTGCCACTCTTTGTGCCCTTCATATATATATAGGATGTTCTCACCGATGCCCATGACAGAGTTCATGTCGTGGGTGTTGATGATGGTGGTCATGTTGAACTCCACGGTGATGTCGTGGATGAGGTCGTCGATGACCAGCGAGGTCTTGGGGTCAAGCCCCGAGTTCGGCTCGTCGCAGAAAAGATATTTGGGGTTGAGCGCGATGGCGCGGGCTATGGCGGCGCGTTTCTGCATGCCGCCGCTGATTTCATCCGGATATTTCTGTTGCGCTTCGAGCAGGTTGACACGGTCGAGGCAGAATTGCGCCCGCTTGACGCGGTCGGCATAATTGTCGCGCGAGAACATGTCGAGCGGGAACATGACGTTTTCCAGCACGGTCATGGAGTCGAAGAGAGCGGCGCTTTGGAACAGCATACCCATCTCGCGGCGCAACATCTTCCATTCCTGTTTGTTCATGGTCACCAGGTCGCGTCCGTCGTAGAGCACTTCACCGCTGGTGGGGCGGAACAAGCCCACGATGCATTTCATCAGCACCGTTTTTCCCGACCCGCTCTGCCCGATAATCAGGTTGGTTTTCCCGTTGTCGAACACACAGTTGATGTCGTTGAGCACTTCTTTGTCCTCAAAGGACTTGTATAGCGATTTTACTTCTATCATCAGGATAACAATTGAGTCAGTAATACGTCGGAGAAAAGGATGAGCACACTGCTGCTGACCACGGAATCGGTGCTGGCCTTGCCCACTTCCACGGAACCGCCTTCCACCGTGTAGCCATAGAACGCCGACACGCTGGTGATGACGAAAGCGAAGAAGATGGACTTGATGAATCCCATCCACACATACCATTCGTTGAACTCGTGTTGCAGCCCCAGCGTGAGGTCATCAACGGTGATGATATGCCCGATGATGGCCGTGGCGTATGCGCCGACGAAACCCGAAAAGATGCTGAAACAGACGAGGACGGGCATCATCGTCATCATGCCGAGCACTTTGGGCAGGATGAGGTAGTTGGCCGAGTTGACCCCCATGATTTCCAGCGCGTCGATTTGTTGGGTGACGCGCATGGTGCCGATCTCAGAAGCGATGTTGGAGCCTACTTTTCCCGCCAGGATGAGGCACATGATGGACGAGGAAAACTCCAGCAGCATGATTTCGCGCGTGGTGTAGCCCGTGACGAATTTCGGCATCCAGGGACTTTCGATGTTGAGTTTGATTTGGATGCAAATCACAGCCCCGATGAAGAATGAGATGAGGAGGACGATGCCGATGGAGTCCACGCCCTGTTGGCTCATTTCCTTGATATATTGTTTGAAAAACATGCGCATTCGCTCTGGGCGCGAAAAAGTGCGGCGCATGAGCATCAGGTATCGGCCGAAAGTGGCCACGCTTTTATAGAATAACATACAGTGTCCTTTTTATTTCACACAAAATTAATGAAATTCCCATAAAAAAGGGCGGGGTGGCGGAAATACTTTTGGCTTGCGGGCTGTTTTTTAATACATTTTGCGTATTTTTGTGCGCAAAATTCAAATCTATGGCAGAAGCTCTTTCGCAAGACGGACAGAATGAAGGCTTGGTGCTCCGCACGGAGGGCCTGGTCAAGACGTATGGCAAGCGTACGGTGGTGAACAATGTGTCGTTTGACGTCAAGCAAGGGGAAATTGTCGGCCTGTTGGGTCCCAACGGGGCGGGGAAGACCACGTCTTTCTACATGACGACCGGGTTGGTGGTGCCTAATGCGGGGCGCATCTTCATCGGTGACTTGGAGATTACGAAGTTCCCGGTCTATAAGCGGGCACGGAACGGCATCGGCTATCTGGCACAAGAGGCGTCGGTGTTCCGCAAGATGACGGTGGAAGACAACATTGCTTCCGTGCTGGAGATGACGGGACGGTCGAAGGAATACCAAAAGGAGAAGCTGGAGAGCCTGATTGCGGAGTTCAGCCTGCAGAAAGTGCGCAAGAACCTGGGCGACCGCCTTTCGGGTGGCGAGCGTCGGCGGACGGAAATAGCTCGTTGCCTGGCCATCGATCCCAAGTTCATCATGCTGGACGAGCCGTTTGCGGGCGTGGATCCCATTGCGGTGGAAGACATACAGTATATCGTGTGGAAGCTTAAGAAGCGCAACATCGGCGTGTTGATTACGGACCACAACGTGGAGGAGACGTTGTGTATCACCGACCGGGCCTACCTGCTTTTCGAGGGGCAAATCCTGTTCCAAGGTTCGCCGCAGGAATTGTCTGAAAACGAAGTGGTCCGGGCCAAATACCTGACGAACAGTTTCGTGCTTCGTCTGAAGGATTTCCAAAAGATAGATGAAGAAAAAAGTGCGCAAGGACATTGATTTTTGAAAGATAAAAGCTATCTTTGCAGCCTGTTGCCGGAAGGGCAGGAAAATATGGAAGAACAAATTAATAATATAACAATCAGATTTCAAAAATGAATATTTCATTAGAAAACCTCGACAAGGTGAGTGCCGTGCTTACCATTAAGATGGAAAAAGCGGACTATGCCGAGAAAGTGGAAGCCGCGTTGAAGAAGCTTCGCAAGACAGCGAATTTGCCGGGATTCCGTCCCGGACAGGTGCCCATGGGACTGCTGAGAAAGCGTATGGGCAGAGATGTGACGGCAGACGAAGTGAACAAACTGTTGGGTGAGAAACTCTATGGTTATATCAAGGAAAACAATCTGAACATATTGGGCGAGCCGCTTCCGAGCGAAGACCGCCAGCAGGATATTGACTTTGACACGATGGAAGAGTTCTCCTTCGCTTTCGACATTGCCTTGGCACCGGAGTTCAAGGCTGAATTGACGGCGGATGACAAGGTGGACTATTACGACATCCAGGTGGATGACAAGATGGTGGACAACCAAGTGAAGATGTATGCCCAGCGTGCGGGAAGTTATGCGCAGGTGGATGCTTACGAGCCGAAGGACATGGTGAAGGGCTTGTTGGCCGAGCTGGACGAGAATGGCAACACGAAGGAAGGCGGCATACAGGTGGAAAATGCCGTGCTGTTGCCTGAATATATGAAGAACGACGAGCAGAAGGCTATCTTCAATGGTTGCAAGGTGAACGACGTGCTGGTGTTCAATCCCAACAAGGCATACGAAGGCCACGATGTGGAAATCGCATCGTTGCTGAAGATTAAGAAAGAGGAAGCGCCGGCAATGACTTCGGACTTCAGCTTCCAGGTTCAGGAAATCACACGCTTCAAAGAGGCAGAACTGACTCCCGAGCTGTTTGACCAAGTGTTTGAAAAAGACACTGTGAAGACCGAAGAGGAGTTCCGCAACAAGATTAAGGAAATTCTGGCCGGGCAATTCCAGGCCGACAGCGATTACAAGTTTATCCTTGACGTGCGCACTTATCTGATGGACAAGGTGGGCAAGCTGGAATATCCTGACGCGTTCCTGAAGCGTTTCATGAAGGTTAGCAGCCCGGACAAGGACGAAAAGTGGGTGGAAGAAAACTACGAGAAGAGCCTCGAAGAACTGACTTGGCATTTGATTAAAGAGCAGTTGGTGAAGGACTATAATATAAAGGTGGAGAAGGAAGACATGCTGAAAACAGCCAAGGACATCACCAAAATCCAGTTTGCGCAGTATGGGATGATTAATATCCCCGACGAGGTGCTGAGCAATTATGCCAACGAAATGTTGCAGAAGAAGGATCAGGTGGAATCCTTGCTGAACCGCAGCGTGGAAAACAAGCTTTCGGCCGCATTGAAGGATGTGGTCACGTTGAACCACAAGGAAATCAGCGTGGAAGACTTTAACAAATTGTTCTCTTGATAGCAGATAGGATTAAATTTGTGAAATAACCAAAAGGAAGGGAACTCCCGGACACATTTTTCGTACATTTGTCCCACACATGGCGGAAGATGAACGTTCAGGAGTTTCTTTCCGTTTTAAACATAAGATAGGCGTATGAATGATTTTAGAAAATATGCTGTCAAGCATTTGGGCATGAACGGCCAGGCGTTGGACGACGTGGTGAGCATGCAAAACCAGTATCTGAATCCTTATATCCTGGAAGAACGGCAGCTGAATGTCACGCAGATGGACGTGTTCTCGCGCCTGATGATGGATCGCATCATCTTCCTCGGCACCCAGATCGACGACTACACGGCCAACACGCTGCAGGCGCAGTTGCTCTATTTGGATTCGGTGGACTCGGGGAAAGACATTTCCATTTACATTAATTCGCCCGGAGGTTCCGTGTATGCCGGCTTGGGGATTTATGACACGATGCAGTTCATTGCCAGCCCGGTGGCGACTATCTGTACGGGCATGGCCGCTTCCATGGCGGCAGTATTGTTGGTGGCCGGCACGGAAGGTAAACGCTCCGCGCTTCCCCATAGCCGCGTGATGATTCACCAACCGATGGGCGGCGCGCAGGGGCAGGCTTCCGACATTGAAATCACAGCCCGCGAAATCCAAAAGTTGAAAAAGGAGCTCTATACGATTATTGCCGACCATTCGCACACTGCGTTTGACAAGGTGTGGGCTGATTCCGACCGCGACTACTGGATGACTGCCCAGGAGGCGAAAGAATATGGGATGATTGATGAAATTTTGATGCGTAAGTAATGAGCGTAAAGAAAGTTTGTTCGTTTTGTGGCAGGTCGGAACGGGACGTGCCCCTGCTGATTACCGGGTTGAACGGGTTTATTTGCAGTGATTGTGCCCAGCAAGCCTATCAGATTGTGAAAGATGCCCTTCCGGGAGGAACGAAAAAGGCGGGTGACTTGGGGTTCAAATTGTCGGAACTGCCCAAGCCGAAGGAAATCAAGGAATATTTGGACCAATACGTGATTGGACAGGACGATGCGAAGCGCTATTTGGCTGTTTCTGTTTATAACCATTACAAGCGGTTGGCGCAGCAGACCACGGATGACGGTGTGGAAATTGAGAAATCGAACATCATCATGGTGGGTAGCACGGGAACGGGAAAGACCTTGCTGGCGCGTACGATTGCCAAGTTGCTGCATGTGCCTTTCACCATCGTGGACGCCACTGTGTTCACCGAGGCCGGCTATGTGGGCGAGGACGTGGAGAGCATCCTCTCGCGCTTGTTGCAGGTGGCCGACTACAATGTGGATGCGGCACAGCGCGGCATCGTGTTCATCGACGAGATAGACAAGATAGCCCGCAAGAGCGACAATCCGTCTATTACCCGCGACGTGAGTGGCGAGGGTGTGCAACAGGGCTTGCTGAAACTGTTGGAAGGCTCGATGGTGAACGTGCCGCCTAAAGGGGGGCGCAAGCATCCCGACCAGGATTATATCCATGTGGACACCCGCAACATCTTGTTCATTTGTGGCGGGGCGTTCGACGGAATAGAGAAAAAGATTGCACAGCGGATGAACACACACGTGGTGGGGTATAACTCAGTGCAGAACCGCCAGCACATCGACAAAGGCAACCTGATGAAATACATTCTCCCCCAAGACTTGAAGTCTTTCGGGCTGATTCCTGAAATTATCGGGCGTCTGCCGGTGCTGACTTATCTGAACCCGTTGGACCGCGATGCCTTGCGCCGTATCCTGACGGAACCGAAAAACTCTATCGTGAAACAGCAAATCAAGCTTTTCGAGATGGATGGCATCAAGTTGTCCTTTGACGAGGAGACATTGGAATACATCGTGGACAAGGCTGTCGAATACAAGCTGGGCGCACGTGGCTTGCGTTCCATCATGGAAACCATCATGATGGATGCGATGTTCGAGATTCCTTCGAAAAAGGTGAAGACATTTGCCGTGACGCTGGATTATGCCAAGAAACAATTGGAAAAGGCCAATTTCGCGGAGTTGCAAGCAAACTGAGTTCATGGGAATCCCGTGTGCATACGTTAAGAAATGCTGAATTCCGGAAAATAGTTTCCCGATAATTTGCAAATATAAGGTATTTGTTTATAACTTTGTTAGAAACAACAGAGTTAAACTTAGATTTGATTTTATCGGGAAACTATTTTGTATGGATGCGACACTGAATCTGATAGAACCTCTGAAACGATATTTTGGCTTTGACACCTTTAAAGGTGAGCAAGAGGCCATCATACGTAATGTGCTTGCGGGAAGAGATACGTTCGTATTGATGCCCACGGGTGGGGGGAAATCCTTGTGTTATCAGTTGCCGGCTCTACTGATGGAAGGCACAGCCATTGTCATTTCCCCCTTGATTGCCTTGATGAAGAACCAGGTAGATGCCATGCAGGCGATATGCGGGGATGACGGCGTGGCTCATTTCATCAATTCTTCGTTGACCAAAGGGGCGGTGGAAACTGTCAAAAAGGACATTCGTGAAGGACGGACAAAGCTTTTGTATGTCGCTCCGGAATCGTTGACGAAGGACGAATACGTGGATTTCCTGCGACAAGTCAAGATTTCCTTCTATGCCGTGGACGAGGCACATTGCATTTCGGAATGGGGGCATGACTTCCGCCCTGAATACCGGAGGATACGTCCGATTATCAATGAAATAGGGCAAGCTCCTGTGATTGCGCTGACGGCCACTGCCACAGATAAGGTGCGGGGGGATATCCAAAAGAACCTGGGCATGACGGACGTGAAGGAATTCAAGAGTTCTTTCAACCGGCCAAATTTGTACTATGAGGTGCGGAACAAGACGCACAATGTGGACCGTGACATTATCAAGTTCATCCGGCAACATCCGGGGAAGAGTGGCATCATCTATTGCCTGAGCCGCAAGAAGGTGGAGGAACTCGCCGAGATTTTGCGGGCCAATAACATCAATGCGCGGGCTTACCATGCGGGCATGGATTCCGCAACGCGTTCACAGACCCAGGATGATTTCATCATGGAGCGCATCGATGTCATTGTGGCCACGATAGCTTTTGGCATGGGCATTGACAAGCCGGACGTGCGTTTTGTCATCCACTACGACATTCCCAAAAGTCTTGAAGGATACTATCAAGAAACGGGGCGCGCCGGGCGCGACGGAGGCGAGGGGCTTTGCATCACCTTCTATACTTATAAGGATCTTCAGAAACTGGAAAAGTTCATGGAAGGAAAGCCCGTGGCAGAACAGGACATAGGGCGGCAACTCCTTTCCGAAACGGCGGCATATGCCGAGACTTCGGTTTGCCGGCGTAAGGTGTTGCTACATTATTTCGGTGAGGAATACCACGAAGACAATTGTGGGAACTGTGACAATTGCTTGCATCCCAAGGCGAAAGTGGAAGCCCAAGGCGAATTGGCCTCGCTTTTGGAGGTGGTAGGAGCCATCAAGGAACATTTCAAGGCAGATTATGTGATAGACGTGTTGACGGGCCGGGAGACAGATGAAGTAGTGGCTCATAAGCATAACGTGTTGGATTGCTTCGGATGCGGGCTTGAGCATGATGCGAGATTTTGGAATTCTGTGATACGCCAGGCCCTGATTGCCGGCTATTTGGAGAAAGACATAGAGAATTATGGCTTATTGAAACTGACTGCCGATGGGCGGAAATTCAAGAAGAATCCCGTGTCTTTCATGGTGTCGGAGGACAATGAGTTCGATGAAGAGGAAGACGATGTGGTGCATTCGGGAAACGGTACGGGAGCTGCCGACTTGGTGCTTTTCAATGCCCTCAAGGATTTGCGTAAGAAAATGTCCAAGAAGCTGGAGGTGCCCCCATATGTCATTTTCCAAGATCCTTCGTTGGAGGCCATGGCCACGGTCTATCCTATTACGATTGAAGAGTTACAGAATATCCCGGGGGTAGGATCCGGGAAGGCAAAACGCTACGGAAAGGAATTTTGCGATATGATACATCAATATTGTGAAGAAAATGAGATTGAACGCCCGGAAGACTCTAGGGTGCGCACGGTGGCGAACAAGTCCAAGCTGAAGGTGAGCATCATACAAAGTATAGACCGCAAGGTGGCACTCGACGACCTCGCTTCGGCCAAAGGGCTTGACTTCAGCGAGCTGTTGGATGAGATAGAAGCAATAGTCTATTCCGGGACAAAACTCAACATCGACTATTTCTTGGACGATGTGATGGACGAAGACCATGTGGCGGACATTTACGATTATTTCCGCACTTCGGAAACGGACAGCCTTGCCGTGGCCATGGACGAACTGGGTGGCGACTATACGGAAGAAGACGTGAGGTTGGTGCGCATTAAGTTCATTTCCGAGATGGCGAATTGACCCGGAACAGGAAGAGAGATAAAAGTGTGCCGAAACAAACTGCTCCGTCTTGCAAGGGAGTGTTTGTTTCGGCATATTTCTTGTTTTTTTGTCGATGACCGATCAACTTCTTACTTCTTCCGTATGATAGTCTGTGCACGGTCGGGGCCTACGGACAAGATGGTGATTGGGGTCTCCAGTTCTGTTTCGAGGAAGCGGATGTAGTCCTTGAACGCCTGCGGGAACTGCGCTTCGTCGGTGATGTGCGACAAGTCTTCTTTCCAGCCCGGAAGTTCTTTATATACAGCTTCGCAGCCTTCTGTTTCGAATGGCATGTCTTCCATGACCACGCCGTCTTTTTTGTAAGCCACACAAGCCTTGATGGTGTCGAAACCGTCGAGCACGTCACTCTTCATCATGACTAGTTGTGTCACGCCGTTGATCATGATGGCATATTTCAGGGCGACCAAGTCCACCCAGCCGCAACGGCGGTTACGTCCCGTTACCGCACCGTATTCATGTCCGATTTCGCGAATCTTGTCTCCAGTCTCGTCAAACAGCTCCACAGGGAAGGGGCCGGAACCCACGCGGGTGCTGTAAGCCTTGAATATGCCAAACACTTCGCCGATGTCGCGCGGACCTATGCCCAAGCCTGTGCATACACCGCCGCTTGTCGTGCTGGAAGAGCTGACGAACGGGTAAGTGCCATGGTCTATGTCCAGCATGGTGCCTTGTGCGCCTTCGGCCAGGACGTGCTTGCCTTCTTTCAGGTAGCGGTTGATTTCTATTTCCGTGTCCGTCAGCTGGAAACCGCGCATGTACTCCACACCTTCGAGCCATGTTTTTTCTTCTTCCGTGATATCGTAGTCCGTGTAGTGCAGGTCTTTCAGGATTTGTTCGTGGCGTGCCTTGAGGGCGGCATATTTTGCGTCAAATCCATCAAGGATGTCACCCACGCGCAACCCGATGCGGGCAGCCTTGTCGCTGTAGGTGGGGCCGATGCCTTTTCCGGTGGTGCCCACTTTGGCTTTGCCCTTGGCTGCTTCGTAGGCACGGTCCAGTACGCGATGGGTGGGCAGAATCAGGTGTGCCCGTTTGCTGATGTGCAACCGGCTCTTCAAATCATACCCTGCGGCTTCCAGTTCTTTGGCTTCGGCCATGAACAAGTCCGGAGCCAGCACACAGCCGTTGCCGATGATATTCACCTTGTCTGTGGCGAAAATGCCCGACGGGATGGAGCGCAGCACGAATTTTTTGCCATCGAAGATGATGGTGTGTCCTGCATTCGGGCCGCCGGCGAAGCGTGCCACCACGTCATATTTTGGGGTAAACACATCTACTACTTTCCCTTTGCCTTCGTCTCCAAAGACGATTCCCAAGAGGGCGTCAACTTTTCCTTTTTCCATATTATATTTCAAATATTGTTTTCCAAACCGCACAAAGTTAAGCTTTTTTTGTGTAAAACAGGCGCGGGCGCGATTATTTTTTTATGAAAATCGGCTAAAGGTAGTGTCGGAAAACAAAGGTAGGGCAAGAGGGTAAGGGGATATAAGGGCTTGTCCTATCCAATGACCCAAATCGCCGGAACCTTGGAAAGGTCGGGAAGAGGATGCTTTTTCCAGTCTTGGATGGTGCGGGTCTTGATGAACTCTTCCGGGCAAGTCAGGCCGGCGGCCACACACAGGCGGGTCTGTGGACGGCAGGTGCGGAGAATTTCGGCAAAAAGCTTGGCATTGCGGTAGGGCGTCTCGATAAAGAGCTGGGTCTGATGCTCGGAATAGGCGCGTTGTTCCAGTTGTTTGAGGCGTTTCGCGCGGTCGGCAGGTTCAATGGGCAAATAGCCGTTGAAGGCAAAACTCTGTCCGTTGAAACCTGAAGCCATTACGGCTAACAGGATGGACGAAGGGCCAACCAAGGGGATTACACGCAACCCTTTGCGTTGGGCGATGGCTACCACATCGGCTCCGGGGTCGGCTATGGCCGGACAGCCGGCTTCGGAAATCACGCCTATGGATTCGCCTTTCTCCAGCGGACAGAGGTAGGAGGCAAACAGTTCCGGAGAGGCATGTTTGCCCATCGGGTAAAACGTCAAGTCGTCAATTCTGATGTCGCGGTTCACTTTTTTCAGAAAACGGCGGGCTGAACGCACATCCTCCACGATGAAATGGCGGATTTGCGGAATGACTTCCGCATTGAAGGCTGGCAACACGCGGGACAATTCTGTCTCGCCCAATGTAACGGGTATCAAATATAAAGCTGGTTCCATTTTTGCATAAAGATATAGGGACAAAAAATCATTGGGATGGGAAACTTGGATAAAACCAGTTCCATTTTGACTAGTCATTTTACAGGGTTCCATCCCGACTCTCGGAACATCGTCTCGTAGTCGCGTTGGCGGAGCAACTCTCCCACGGGCATTTTCGGGTGGGACTTCATGTAAGCATCCACAATCTGCAAGCCAAACCATAAGCCGATTTGGTTGGCATTTTTCTTTTTCTCAACGGCCTGAGCGGTGTTTGGCAGCATAAAGGCTGCTACGATTGTACTGTCTGCCCCGGACAAGGCATGCCGGTCCTGAAGCCATTGCCATAGCCGCGCCTCGTTGCTGCGGCACCAGTTCACCCGTTCCTCAGTAAAGCCTGCATCCTCTTCCAACGGCACGTTTCGGCAATGGGCGATGACCCAGTGCAGTTTGCCGTAGTCCACGATGAAGTCCAATAAAGTGTGGGGCTTGCCTTCGTCCAATGGATAGGTATGAGACAAATAGTAGAAGGCTGCATCCGGTACCAGACGCGAGCGGTCCATCATCTGCCGTTGGTAGTCGTGGTAATATTTCTTATATAAGGGGTAATCACGTCCAAGATACTTGTCCAAGCTGACTCCCAAGATGCTGTCGCCCACCACGATGCTTTGGTTCAGTCCCGAAATCTGTGCATAAATAAATGGCACTTTAAAATCCGGGTCAGAGGCTTTTATCTGGTTGAACACTGCGGAAAGTTCTTCTTCCTCTTCCGAAAGGTCGGAATATTCCGAGTGCACGTCCTGCAGGAGTACCTGCATGGTGGAATCCAGGAAATAATCGCGCAAATGCTGTTCGATGTGAGCATCTTCCACACGTCCAATACCCAATACGTCTTCTATGAGCAGGCGGGTCGGCGTGGGAAACTCCGTGTTCATGCGTTGGAGCGCGGAAAAACTGTTCAGCGAAACGAACTCATCTACCAAGCGGTCGTAACGGAATATCCTGCTTTCCTCCTTTCCCGCCTCGTCCGACCACCATGCATCGACATCCCAACGGCAAGAAGAAAAGAACAGCACACAACCGATTAAGAGCCACAGCGTCCGTTTCAAAACTTATTATTCGTTAAATTCACATGCAAATATACAAATTAATAGCTTGCTAGCCAAGGATTATTTTAAAAAAAGCAAAACGAATCGACGAAATCCTCATTAATGAGGAGGAAAAGAATGGATTGTTCATATATAAGGATGCGAAAAAATGTTAACCTGCAAGTTGCCAAAACCGTTATGAAAGAAAAAAAACATAACTTTGCAACGCTAATATATTAAAGAACAGTATTTATCATGAAAACAAAATTCTTTTTGTTCACATTCCTGTTTTTGGGCGGAAGTTTTTCCGTGGTTCCTGCCCAAGGGAAAAGCGAGGTGAAGGAATTTCCGCTGGAGGAAGTGCACCTGCTTGACGGCCCTTTCAAACACGCCTGCGACTTGGACATCCAAGTCCTGCTGCAGTATGACACCGACCGCCTGTTGGCACCGTTCTTCAAGGAAGCGGGACTGCCACTGAAAGCGGAACTTTTCCCCAACTGGGCCGGGCTGGACGGGCATGTGGCCGGACACTACCTCAGCGCACTCGCCATGGCCTACGCTTCCACGGGGAACACCGTATGCAAGGAACGGGCCGACTATATCGTGAACGAACTGAAGATTTGCCAAGACAAGAATGGCGACGGATACTTGGGCGGACATCCCGACTGTAAGGTTATTTGGGACGAGGTGAAAGCCGGAAACGGACGGGCAGTGAGCAAACGTTGGTCTCCATGGTACAACCTGCACAAAATGTACGCGGGATTGCGCGATGCTTATCTTTATACCGGCAATGAAACTGCCCGCCAAATGTTCCTCAAGTTTTGCGATTGGGGGATAGACATCATCACTCCGCTGGATGACAAACAAATGGAAGCTATGCTCGACACGGAATATGGCGGCATGAACGAAGTGTATGTGGACGCTTATGAAATGACGGGCGACAAGAAATACCTGGATGCCGCACGGCGGTTCACCCACCATCGGCTGTTCGACAGCATGGCCAAACGAGTGGACCACCTCGACAACATGCATGCCAACACGCAAGTGCCCAAGTTTGTGGGGTTCCAGCGTGTGGCTGAGGTGACTGACGACTCTACCTATTTCACCGCAGCCGACTTCTTTTGGGAGACAGTGTCACAAAACCGCTCGCTCTCTTTTGGTGGAAACAGCCGCAGGGAACATTTCCCTTCGGCCGACCACTGCATTGAATATGCCGAGGATCGCGAAGGCCCGGAATCGTGCAACACTTATAATATGTTGAAATTGGCCGAAGGCTTATTCCGCATGAATCCACAGGCCAAATATGCCGACTTCTATGAACGCGCGCTTTTCAACCATATCCTTTCCACCCAACATCCGGAACACGGCGGGTTCGTATATTTCACCCCGGCCCGCCCGCGACACTACCGCGTATATTCCGCTCCCAACCAGGGTATGTGGTGTTGCGTAGGTACCGGCATGGAGAATCACGTGAAATACGGGAAGTTTATTTATAGTCATACGGACAAGGATTTGTACGTCAACCTCTTTATTGCATCCGAATTGGATTGGGAAGAACGGAAGATGACCGTGAAGCAGGAAACCGAGTTCCCCAACGAGGAAAGCACCCGGCTGACGTTCTCGCTCAAAAAATCATCGAAGTTCGCCCTGCACCTGCGTTATCCGTCATGGGTGGCCGAAGGACAGCTCACAGTGAAGGTCAACGGGAAGGATTATCCGGTCAATGCACAGCCATCGTCCTACTTCACCATCGAACGCAAATGGAAGGACGGCGACGTGGTGGAGATGCACATGCCTATGCATGTCTCTATCGAAAACATTCCGAATGTGGCAGACTACACATCTGTGCTCTATGGCCCCATCGTGTTGGCTGCCCGTGCGGGTACTGAAGATTTGCGCGGATTGGTGGCCGGCGACAGCCGTTGGGGGCATATTGCCAGTGGCAAGTTGCTTCCGCTTAGCGATGCCCCGGCAATGATTGGCACAGCCGAAGAAGTCCAAACCAAATTGGAACATCTACAACCCGTGGAAGGCAAGCCGCTGCACTTCACCTGTGCCGGCCTGTTCCAGCCCGAGAAGTATGACAATTTGGTGCTTGAACCTTTCTTCGGCATCCATGATTGCCGTTACACGCTGTATTTCCACCGCCTGACTGCATCGGAATATCAGGACGAACAAGCCGAACTGGCTCGTCAGGAACAAGAAAAGTTGGAAATAGACCGCCGCACCGTGGACCGTGTGAAGCCAGGTGAACAACAGCCGGAAACCGACCACCAAATGCAGTCGGCCTCCGCATCGCAGGGTTACCACTTGGACGAAAGCTGGCGTGATGCAGACAATGGCGGATACTTCAGCTATAAACTTGCCACTGGTGGTGAAAAGACACTGACGCTTCGCGTACGCTATTGGGGCGAGGAATCGGGTCGGCGGAAGTTCGACATCTTGGCCGACGGACAGAAAATCGGCACTGAAGATTTCACCCAAGGTCCGAAAACACGGGCATTCGTGGAAAAGGAATATGCCATTCCTGCCACATTGCTCGAAGGGAAGAGCACGGTGGAAATCCGGTTCCAGCCACAAGACGGTTGCCGGACGGGACGTGTGTTCCATGTGGCTTTGCTGAAAGCCAAGTAGGCTAATTAGGCCTTGGCTAATTATTCCATTTACTCCAGTTAGTTGTGAAAGCCTCGCGTGAAGCGAGGCTTTCTTTTAAGAAAAACTTCAGCTTGATTGATTGTATGGCGCAATTTATATGGATTTGCAGTTAATAACGTTAAAAAGAAGAATCGTTTTTTCTTCATGCAGAAAGAATCCTCGTTTCTGATACGTATATTTGCTGCCATGAAAAAGTTAACGATTTGGATTGTCAGCGTGATTATCGGCGTCTCTTTCTTGGGGTTGCTGATGTTGCAGATGCATTATATCGAACAGATGGTGAAGATGCGGAAGGAGCAGTTCGACGAGTCGGTCATCCGCAGCTTGAACCAGGCTTCACGTAATTTGGAGCAAAACGAGACGTTCCGTTACCTGGAGCGTTTCACGCGTGAAAATCCCAATGGCATTTCGGATTCTCTGCCTAAACTTTACATTGGCGGGGCACATAATTTCGAGGCGGAACGTCTCCTGCCCGACACGGTAGGCCGGATTCACTCAGGTTTCGAGCTGAAGACCATTGTGAAACATCCTTCGACAATGCCAAAGGTGTTGCGAGTGGAGGGGGGTAACCGCATAGACGAGGCGTCGCGCACATTCAGGGAATACATTAAGAATGCCTACGTGTATCACAAGGGTTTGCTCGACGAGGTGATTTATAGTATCCTCTATACGGCCAGCGAGAAACCGTTGGAGGAACGGATTAATTTCCGACTTTTGGATCAAGACATCCGGAATGCATTGGAGAATAACGGCATCAGCATTCCCTATCACTTCACCGTCTCGACCAACGACGGGCGTG
This sequence comes from uncultured Paraprevotella sp., assembly GCA_944321565.1. Taxonomy (GTDB): domain Bacteria; phylum Bacteroidota; class Bacteroidia; order Bacteroidales; family Bacteroidaceae; genus Paraprevotella. The sequence goes on from CALULT010000007.1 coordinate 20,261, forward strand.
AGGTGTACCGCTGTCCGGACTTCGAGGAGAAGGGGAAGGATTATTCCTATTCCCAGGTGTTGTTCCGCAATGACCCGGCGGGAAAGATGGGCATCGTGCGCATCCATTTTCCGGATATGAACGAATATTTGCTGGAGACGGCACGGATGATGATTCCCGCCTTGGCGTTCACGATTATCTTGTTTGTGACGTTCGTATATACCATTTACGTGATTTTCCGTCAAAAGAAAGTGACGGAGATGAAAAACGACTTCATCAACAACATGACGCATGAGTTCAAGACGCCAATCTCCTCTATTTCGTTGGCGGCTCAGATGCTGGGCGACCAATCAATAAAGAAGAGCGAGGCGATGTATGAAAGCCTTTCGCGCGTCATCAACGATGAGACGAAGCGGTTGCGTTTCCAGGTGGAAAAGGTGTTGCAGATGTCGTTGTACGAACGCGACAACATCGCGTTTAAGCTGAAGGAAATCGATGCACACGAACTGCTGGCCGGGGTGGTCAAGACCTTTACGCTCAAGGTGTCGCAGAGCGGTGGCTCCATCTCCACGGACTTCAAGGCGGAAGAGCCGGAGATTTACGTGGACGAAATGCACTTCACCAATGTCATCTTCAACCTGATGGACAATGCGGTCAAGTATAAACGGGATGACGTGGAACTGCATCTGACATTGCGGACGTGGAACACAGGTGAGAAACTGAACATCGCGGTGGAGGACAACGGTATCGGCATTCAGAAAGAAGACCTGAAGCGCATTTTCGAAAAGTTCTACCGTGTGCACACGGGCAACAAGCACGACGTGAAGGGATTCGGCTTGGGGCTGGCCTACGTGAAGAAAATCGTGAACCTGCAGCACGGGACGATTCGTGCCGAGAGCGAGTACGGACATGGGACGAAATTCATTATCACATTACCAATTATAAAAAAGTAAGATTATGGAAGAGAAGTTGCATATATTGCTATGCGAGGACGATGAGAGCCTGGGCATGCTGCTCAGGGAGTATTTACAGGCCAAAGGTTACGATGCCGAACTGTTTCCCGATGGGGATGCCGGTTACAAGGCTTTCCTGAAGAACCGTTACGACCTCTGTGTGCTGGACGTGATGATGCCCAAGAAGGATGGTTTCCAGTTGGCACAGGAAATCCGGCAGGTCAATTCGGAAATACCCATCATTTTCCTGACGGCCAAGAACCTGAAGGAAGATATCTTCGACGGTTTCAAAATCGGTGCTGACGACTACATCACCAAACCCTTCTCAATGGAGGAACTGGTGTTCCGTATGGAAGCCATCCTGCGCCGTGTGAGAGGAAAGAAAGTGAAGGAGACCAACATGTACAAATTGGGCAAGTTTACTTTCGATACGCAACGCCAAATCCTGGCCATCGGCGACAAGCAGACCAAGCTGACCACGAAGGAAAGCGAGTTGCTTTCGTTGCTCTGTGCACACGCCAACGATGTGTTGCAACGTGAATTGGCCCTGAAGACGATCTGGATTGACGACAACTATTTCAACGCCCGCAGCATGGACGTGTATATCACGAAGCTGCGCAAGCACCTGAAGGATGACCCGGACATTGAAATCAATAATGTGCATGGAAAAGGCTATCGCCTGATTGTGCCCAATGAGGAGGATTGACCGGATAGGGCAGAGGTCAATAGCCCCCTAAAAGAAAAGAATCCCCGAGGTCTGTGGGCCGCGGGGATTCTTTTTGATGAGTCTGTTTAGTTTTGGATTTTTTTATTCATGATGATGTGCACCACAATGCCTGCTACCACAAGCAGCAATGCCGTGCCGTCCACCCAGTTGTAGTCCACCCATCCCAAGAAGTGGCTCAATACCAAAACTATCGTTCCCAATACAATCAGGAGTATTCCCAAGTTCTTCAAAAAATTATCCATTTGTATATGCCTTTTTTATGTTTTCCTCAATTCGCGCTACAAATTAAAGCATAATTCTTTAAACGCGGAAACTTTTCGCAGAAAAAAAACGGCATAGGGGGCATTTTCGTCGTTTTGAAAACAGTTTCTTAATCTTTCGTGTTCGTGAAAACTTTCCTCAGCACTTCTTGGCTGATGCTCAATTCCTCTATCGTCAGCCCTTGAAGAGCCTCTTTCAGAGTCTTGTTGGCTACGAATCTCGACATTTCTTCCAAGTCGCGTCCCCGTTTGGTCAGGTGAATCAGATTGGTGCGCCGGTCCACCTTGTTGGCAATCCGCACTACGAGGTTCAACCGCTCCATGTTGTCAATGAGCCGCGTCATGCTGGGCTTGTCTTTGAACGTGGCATTGCAGAGTTCCTGCTGGGTGACCCCGTCTTTTTCCCATAGATAGAGCAACACCGTCCATTGTTCAGGGGTGATGTCGATGTTGTATTGCCGGAAATTACGGTACAGCTTGCGGTTGATGGCGGCGGAGACCTTGCCGTTCAGGATGGCAAAAATGAGCCTGATGTCGAAATTGAACTGTTCCCCCATGTCTTGTTTATGTTTTCAAGGTTACAAAGTTAGGATATTTATGACAGAAGCGGGCGGGATTGCCTGATTATTTTTGTTAAAAAACGCCTTGCAGGCCATGTGGGGAAGAAAAAAACAGTCCTGAAAGGGAATTGCTTGCCGAAAAACTTGCAGGTTCGGCCGAAAAAGCGTAATTTTGCACCGCATTTTGCAAAAACAGTATTAATTATTTATTTAACGGATTATGAATCAATACGAAACCGTTTTCATTTTAACTCCCGTTTTGTCTGATGACCAGATGAAGGAAGCGGTCAGCAAGTTCCGTAAAATCCTCACCGACAACGGTGCTGAGATTATCAATGAAGAGAACTGGGGCCTGAAAAAGCTGGCTTACGCCATTGAGAAGAAGTCCACGGGTTTTTATATCCTCATGGAGTTCAAGGCTCAGCCGGAAGTGATTAAAACCTTGGAAGTGAATTTCCGCCGCGATGAGAAAGTGCTTCGATTCTTGACTGTCAAGATGGAGAAGTATGCAGCAGAATACGCTGAGAAGAGAAGAAACAACAAAGTTAAAAAGGAGGAAAAATAATTATGGCACAGCAATCTGAAATCAGATATTTGACTCCGCCCACTGTGGACGTGAAGAGAAAGAAATACTGCCGTTTCAAGAAGAGCGGTATCAAGTATATCGATTACAAGGATCCTGAATTCTTGAAGAAGTTCTTGAACGAACAGGGAAAAATCCTGCCCCGCCGCATCACCGGCACTTCCATGAAGTACCAGCGCCGTGTGGCGCAGGCCGTGAAGCGCGCTCGCCATTTGGCTCTTCTTCCGTTTGTAACCGATTTGATGAAATAATAAATAAGGAGGAGTAAAGCGTATGGAGATTATATTGAAAGAAGATGTCATGGGCTTGGGTTACAAGAATGATATCGTGACGGTGAAGAACGGCTATGGCCGCAACTACCTTATTCCTACCGGAAAGGCTGTCCTCGCTTCTGTGTCGGCCAAGAAAATGCTGGCTGAAGAATTGAAGCAGCGTGCACACAAATTGGAAAAAATCAAGAATGACGCTTTGGCTTTGGCCGAGAAATTGGGTGCTGTCTCTTTGACGATTCCTACGAAGGTGAGTGCTACGGGCGTAATTTATGGCTCTGTGAACAGCTTGCAGATTGCTGACGAGCTGAAGAAACTGGGTTATGACATCGACCGTAAAATCATTGACGTGAAGGATGTGAAAGAAGTCGGTTCATATAAGGCTGTGGTCAAGTTGCACAAGGAAGTTTCCGTGGAAGTGCCTTTCGAGGTCGTTGCAGAGGAAGCTTGATGTAAGGTGACTTTTTAAGGTCTGTTTAATATATGAGGAGGTGTCCCTGCGGGATGCCTCTTTTTTTAGTGTGTGACGTGAGGGTCAGATAAAAAAAAGAGTCATACTCACGTATGACTCCTGTCTCTTTAGTTCGTTTCCGATTGATTATTCAGCAACCGGAGCAGTTGCGCTGTCAGCTACTGCGCTGTCAGCAACGGCGCTGTCTGCAACAACAGAATCAACTTCGATAACTTCTTCTTCCATAACTACGCTGTCTTCAGCTGCAGTTTCAGCCTGAGAAGTTTTGTTGCCGCAAGAAGCGAACGAAATAGCTGCGAAAGCTACGAACATAAATGCTAACTTTTTCATTTTTTCTGCTTTTTAAATCTGTAAAACAATCAATTGCTTATTAAAACAGTGCAAAGGTATATACTTTTTTGATACGTTGTACACTTTACCCTTATTTTTTTGCAGATATTTTTCTTTGTTTCGTTTAAACATCAAAGAATCAAATAATTATATTATTGTTAATTTTTTGATTTCTCTTCTGCTCCCGTTCCATGGATTTGTGTAACTTTGTAGTCGTAATAGAGAATTGCATGGAGAGAATACTTGCCGGGACGAAGGAAGTCCCTGTGTTTGAAGGGAAAAAGGCGGCTTATTTCACGTTGGGCTGCAAATTGAATTTTGCCGAGACGTCCACCATCGGCCGTTTGTTGGAACAGGCCGGGGTGAGAACTGCACGACAAGGGGAATGTGCGGACATCTGCGTGGTGAACACGTGTTCTGTCACCGAGGTGGCCGACCATAAGTGCCGGCAGGCCATTCACAAGCTGGTGAAGGCGCATCCGGGGGCTTTCGTGGTGGTGACGGGTTGTTACGCTCAACTCAAACCCGAGACGGTGGCGGCCATTGAAGGGGTTGACTTGGTGTTGGGAGCAGAACAAAAGGGTGATATCCTGCGTTATTTGGAGGAGCGTTTGCCCTCCTCGTCCTGCGAACGCCATGCGGGAAGCGCGCTTCATGAGTACCACACTGTGCCGATGAAAGAAGTGCGTACGTTCATGCCGTCTTGTTCTTGTGGCGAACGGACACGCTATTTCCTAAAGGTGCAGGATGGGTGCGACTACTTTTGCACCTATTGCACGATTCCATACGCCCGGGGGCGAAGCCGCAACGGCAGCATCGCGTCATTGGTGGCGCAAGCACGGCAGGCCGCAGCCGAAGGCGGACGCGAGATTGTGCTGACCGGCGTGAACACAGGAGATTTCGGAAAAACCACGGGCGAGCACTTCCTGGATTTGCTGAAGGCGCTTGACGAGGTGGAGGGCATAACCCGCTACCGGATTTCTTCCATTGAACCGAACCTGCTGACCGACGAGATTTTGGAGTTTTGTGCGGCTTCACGCGCCTTTATGCCTCATTTCCATATTCCCCTGCAGAGCGGAAGCGATGAAGTGCTCCGCCTGATGCACCGCCGTTACACGACCGGTTTCTTTGCCGACAAGGTGAGGAGGGTGAAGGAACTGATGCCCGATGCTTTCATCGGTGTGGACGTGATGGTGGGGATGCGCGGCGAGACGCCGGCACGTTTCGATGAAGCATACGGTTTCATCCGTTCGTTAGACGTCAGCCAGTTGCATGTGTTCAGCTATTCCGAGCGTCCCGGCACGGCGGCATTGAGAATAGAGCCGGCCGTCGCTCCGGAAGAGAAACACCGGCGCAGCCAGCTCCTGCTGGAACTTTCGGCGCAGAAGTGGGAGGCTTTCTACCGCCGCCACATCGGCCAAGAGGCGGAGGTGTTGCTCGAAAAAGCGAAAACCGGAGGCGTGATGCATGGTTTCACGCCCAATTACATCCGGGTGGAGATGTCGGCCGAAGGGCAATGGGACAACCACTTGGTGAAAGTGAAGTTAGGGGATTTTAATGCGGACGGTTCCGCGCTGTGCGCCGTGCCGGCAGGAGGAGAATAGGAAATGGAGAAAGTAGCGGTAGTCATATTGAATTGGAACGGGAAAAAGATGATGCGCCAGTTCCTGCCCGGCGTGTTGGAGCATACGCGCGGCACGGTGTGGGTGGCCGACAACGCGTCGTCGGACGGCTCGATGGAGTGGCTTGAAAACACATATCCCGGAGTGGAAAGGCTCCAGCTGGACCGGAATTACGGATTTGCCGAAGGCTACAACAAGGCATTGGCGCGGATTGACGCGGAATATTTCGTGTTGCTGAACTCCGACGTGGAAGTCAAGGCGGATTGGATTTCGCCCTTGGTGCAATACATGGATAGCCACCCCGATGTGGCGGCATGCCAGCCCAAAGTGAAAAGCTGGCACGAGCCCGAAAAGTTCGAATATGCGGGTGCGGCAGGCGGATTCATCGATGCGTTGGGCTATCCTTATTGCCGGGGTCGCATCTTCAATGAAGTGGAACGCGATGCTGGGCAATACGATGAAGCGATGCCTGTGTTCTGGGCCACAGGTGCCGCCTTGATGGTACGAAGCCGGGTGTGGCGTGAGGTGGGCGGATTGGATGCCCGCTTTTTTGCCCACATGGAAGAGATTGATTTCTGCTGGCGTTTGCGCAGCCGGGGCTACGGGGTTGCCTGTGTGCCGTCTTCCGTGGTCTATCACGTCGGTGGAGGAACGTTGCCCAAGGAAAATCCCCGGAAGACTTACCTGAATTTCCGCAACAACCTGTACATGCTCTACAAGAACCTGCCGCAGGAAAAATTGAAACCGGTGATGCGCCTCCGCTTTTGGTTGGACATGCTGGCCTCCTTGCAATTTCTGCTCACGGGGAAAGGCGGCTCATGCCGGGCCGTGTGGAAAGCCCATTCCACGTTCCGGAAACAGAAGCCGCTGTTCGCCGCGTCGAGGAGGGAAAACCTGTCGCATACGGTAGTGGATCCCATTCCCGAGCAATCGTGTTCCAGCATCCTGTGGGCATATTATGTGCGCGGCATTAAAACGTATTCCCGGCTCATACAAGCTTCTTCCCGGTAGGAGATATCTTCGATGGCCAAGTAAGATATCTTAAATGGGCAAATAAGATATCTTACTTTGCCGAATAAGATATCTTACTTTGCCAAGTCAGTATATCTTCTTTTGAGGAGGCAGGTATATTTTAGTGTCTTTTCGGCCACGCATCATGTTTTTTGTGGAGGAAGTCTGTATTTATTGTGAATATTCACTATTCGTTGTGGCCAAATGTATTGCGTCCGCAGGAAAACACCTCCGCCTTGCAGGAGGGCACTGAAAAAGTCCCCTCTCACGAAGATGTGCTATCGTAATGTAAATAAAAAGACGCATATTTGCTGTAAACGCAATGTTTTATACGCTATTTAGCTTGTTGCCGGTACTTTTACTTGCATTTTGTTAGTGGTATTTTCAAATAATGGACTTTTTCAGTGCCCTCCCTTGTAGGGGAGGTGGCCCGCAGGGCCGGAGGGGTTTTCCATGCACAAGAGTGATTTTCCCTTTTTTCGACCCGTTAATGTTGTCCGTGGATGCGTCCGCTGTTGTGTTCCCGTGGGCGTGAGGCCCCTCCGCCCCTTCGGGGCTCTTCCCCCTGCGAGGCGGGACAGTTTTGGCCGCCGCACGACAAACAAAACGGCCATTATGGACGCCGCATGGAGAACAGAAGGGGCGTTACGTCCCGCGCAAAGTTTGTTAAATCCCCACTGAATTTCTACTGCCCCGTATGTGAAGGGTAGGGTAGTGGAGGGTTTACAGCAATTGCTTGATACACAATGGGTGTGAACCCGTGAACCCTTCACGGGTGAAATCCCTTGTATAGAGAATGACGGCAGTTCAGGCAACCTGCGCCTGCCCAGGACTATTTGGCAAACATTTTCCCCAAGAGACTCAACAAGTCCGTAACGCTTTCCTTGTCGGGCACGGGGATGCGCAACGTGGTGCGTCCGCTCTCGCGGTCTTCTTCCACCAGGCTGTCCACTAACTGGCGGGTGGCTTCGGGCGACTTCAAGGTGCGCGCCAGCCCACTGAAGAAAGACATGCCCTGGCGGAGCAAGTCCTCCGGCGCAGTTTCGCGCGGCTCTTGTGCCACCGTATCTTCTTCGGAGACGGGAGACAAACCAGGCTGAACACTTTCTTCCCCGACAGGGGTTTCCATTGCTGACGGATTTTCCTCGGCCGGTTCCTCTTTTTCTTCCTGCCGGATAACCTCTTCCGCAGGAGTCTGGCCCGTTGCATCCGCAGGTGTCTCCACGAAGGGAGAAATGTTTTCCACGATTTTCTCCAACTTGCTGTCTTCCAAGAAAATGCTATCCTCCCCATTGTCCAATATGCCTTCGAAGAGCGAAGCCTTGAAATCGAGCGTGGAAAGCATCCGTTCCTCGATGGAGGCGGGTGTCACCAGGTTGATGACCTGTATGTTCCTTTGCTGGCCGATACGGTAAATGCGGGCGATGCGCTGTTCCAACACGGCGGGATTCCACGGCAAGTCCAGGTTGATGAGAATGGATGCCACTTGCAGGTTCAGTCCCGTGCTCCCGGCATCGGTAGAGATGAACACACGGCTTTCGGGCTGTTCGGTGAAATGCTCCATCAGGTCTTTCCGTTTTTCAGAAGGCACACCGCCATGCAGGTATTCGTAGCCAATCCCCTTCTTGTCCAATTCGGCAGCCACGAGCCGCGTCATGCGTTCCCATTGGCTGAACACGACAACCTTTTCGTTACCATTCCCGAACACCTCGTCCAAGATGTTCATCACCTCGTCTATCTTGGTGTCGTAACGGGTCTTCTGGTCCAAAATGTATGAGCTGTCGCACACCATCCGCATCTGGCTCAAAGACAAAAGCAACATGTTGCGGTCTTTTTCGCTGAGGAACCGCTGGCGGCGCCATTTCTGCACCAGCCGGGCCACATTGCTTTTGAACTCTTCGTGCATGTCGTGTTGCTGTTCGGTCATGGGGACGAACAAGACTTTGTCCATGCGATGGGGCAATTGCAAGGCCACGTCCTTCTTCCGGCGGCGGAGCAAGATGTCGTGCAAGCGTTCGCCCACCGCATTCAGCCCCTTGTAGCCTATCACCTTGCCGCTTTCCGACTTAATCACCGAATCGGCCACAAACTTGTAATAAGGCCCCAGGCAATATTGGTCCACGAACTGCGCCACAGAATAGAGCTCTTCCAACTTGTTTTCCAACGGTGTGCCCGAAAGCACCACTGCATATTCGGCTTGGATATGCCGGGCAGCCTTGGAGATCTGCGTGTTCCAGTTCTTGAGACGTTGCACCTCGTCCATGATGAGGAAGTCGGTGCGCAGGCTGCGCATCATCTTGATGTCGTTGCAGGCTGTGTGATAGGACACAATCTTATAGAATGCCTCCGCCCCGTAGAGCTCTTTCCGCTTCATGGGATTGCCTTCCACCACCACGGTCTGTGCGTCGGTGAACCGTTCTATCTCTTTTTTCCACTGGTATTTCAAAGAAGTGGGGCATAGGATAAGTGCCGTGGACACAATGCCTTGCTTGCGCATCAGCTCGGCCGTGCCGATGGCTTGAATGGTCTTACCCAACCCCATCTCGTCAGCAATGATGCACTTTCCGGCACGGTAGGCAAAACGGATGCCCTCTTTCTGATAAGGATAAAGGCGGGCGTTGAGCAGCGAATCAAGCTGGCTGTCCACGCTGCCTTCGGAAAGGAACTGTTCGCGCCTGCGCCGTTCACGCTTCTCCAAGATGAAGTCGAGCGCATCTCCATACCAGCGGAATGTGTCATCCAACTGCATGGCTTGACGGAAGAAATCGGTAATCGTGTCGATGGCTTCGGGGCGCATCACGCCTTCGGGCGTGAAATAGGGTACGGCCAACTTGCGGAATGCCTCGGCATTGTCGCTCCCGATGCGCAAACGCACTTCCCTTTCACCCCGGTAGGAAAGATAAACGGAAGTGTAAGGGGGCAACTCCCGGTGAACCCTCCTGTGATGGGCGGCAATCCACAGCTTCACGGCTTCCACGTGCTTGCACGTACCTAGCCGACTGGTCTTGAAGTCCATGCACGAGCAATAGTTCCACGGGCTCTCCTCCCCTCGATAGACCACCCGGTATTCGTTTCGCGAAACCGGATTGGCCACGGTGTAGTAACCGGGATATTCCTTGGCGTTCATTTCGTGGATGGTAAAAGACTCTTTTTCCGCCGCCTGCCGTCGCAAAGCCACCTGCCACTCCTCCAAAGTCTGGTCCTCGGGTTTATAATAGTAAGACACTTTGGGCGCAGCCTTCTTTTTCGCGCCGTCCGCTTTCTTCTTTGCCATGCTTGTAATCTTATCAAATTATTCCATCAATCCCTAACGTTTTCCTCCTCCTAAAATCAAGGAGGGAATATAACAAGCTCTTAAAAAAGCTGGCCTTGACTTGTGTTAACAAACTTCGTTACAACAATTAAAAGAGCCGTGTTATGGACACAAAAATAGCTGATTTTAACGAGATGGAATACATCTTGAACGTTAAAAGTGGCGTAAACGGTGGAATATCATTCTTTGATGCTGTTTCCTTTGTCAACAGGGAAATCGTATGATTTGTTGAAGTCCACGCTTCGCCACTTGTTCTGATTGTCCAAAAAGGTCAGCGTACCGGCACATGAGCCGCAAAGCTTTTGCCCTTCCTTGTCGTAATAGAATGTTTGAACAGCATTGATTCGTGCACCTTGGCCGGTTGATTGCAAGGTGTCTTTTATGAGATAAACGCTCTTGTCTTCACTGTTGTAGATATACCAAGCCATGGATTTGACGGCTACATTATCCCTATTTTCCGGTTTGAGCACAATCCCTTCTACTTTTTCATAACGGATGTGTTCGTCAATTTGGATTTTATCGGCCACATTCCATTGTATGGAAGTGTCCGGGGCTGGAGGTATATGAAATGCAAGCGGGGTCTTTGTCGGAGCCGAATAACTTCCGTTTGCAATGGCTTTGCATGTGGCTGCAATGTCATCGTAGAGTTTTTCCCTCTGCGCTTGTGAAAGAGGTTGTCGTAAGATGGAGTAATCTATGCGGAAATGTTCACTCAGTTTTTCCCACAAGGCGTATTCTTGCGGTGTTGTTTTTGCCTCAACCCAATCCGGCACCGAGCTTAGTGGTGAATATGGTTCAGAAAAATCTTGTGTAGCAGACTTTATCGCTCTTTCTTGCCCCATGATATGAAAGGGCAAGAAAGAAGGATGAGAAACATAAATGTTCTTATTTTCATATCACTTCCTTAAGTTGATAATATCTTTCCCAAAGATAATATGAGTTGCACGAATCTCAAAATGTTTTTAGTTAAAATCGACACGAATCTCAATTTGTTGGGGCGTAATGCATCAATCTCAGCATTTTTATTTCGCAATAAAGCAGGAATCTCATTTTCCAAGCAAGCTCAAGGTTCTTTGTCCGGCAAAAGATTTATAGCCGACAGAAATGGGTTGCAGAAAACAAACTCCCCATTTCCTTGTTGTGAGGAATTGAAAATCTTGCATGCCCAAAATACATCCGCTTATGTTCCAAGTACATAATATCCCTGCGAACGTGGAGATGCAAGATTTTCAAGTCACGATATTTTTTTGCGATTCAATTTTTTGCTGCTAAATCAATCTTCGCTGCCCTGTTGCGCTTCGAAGTCCTTGATCAGTTTCTCTTGCACGTCGGCCGGCACAAGCTCGTAGCTGGCAAACGACATGATGAAGGAAGCACGTCCGCCGGTGATGGAACTTAGCGAAGTGCAGTAGTTCGACATCTCTTTCAGAGGCACTTTGGCCGTGAGCTTCTCGTAACCGTTCTCGCTCACCATACCCATGATCATGCCGCGACGGCCTTGCAAGTCGCTCATCACGTCGCCCATCTTGTCCGAAGGCGTGAACACTTCCACATCGTAAATCGGCTCCAAGATTTTCGGGCCAGCATTCTTGAAGGCCATGCTGAAGGCGTTACGCCCGGCCAACATGAACGATATTTCATTGGAATCCACGGGGTGCATCTTTCCGTCATAGACAATCACACGCACATCGCGGGCGTAGCTTCCCGTCAGCGGGCCGCGTTCCATGCGTTGCATCACACCTTTCAGGATGGCCGGCATGAAACGTGCATCGATGGCACCGCCCACCACGGAATTGATGAAGATGAGTTTGCCACCCCATTCCAAAGGCACTTCTTCCTTGCTGCGCGCGGTCACGCGATATTCCTGTCCATTGAAACGATATACGTCCGGATCGGGCATACCTTCGTAGTAAGGTTCCACAATCAGGTGTACTTCACCGAACTGGCCCGCGCCGCCCGACTGTTTCTTGTGGCGATAGTCCGCACGAGCCGCCTTGGTAATGGTTTCGCGGTAAGGAATGCGCGGTTCTTCATATTTGATGGCAATCTTTTCGTTGTTTTCCATGCGCCATTTCAGGGTGCGCAAGTGGAACTCACCTTGGCCGTGCACCAAAATCTGGCGCAACTCCTTGCTCTGTTCTATCACCCACGTGGGATCTTCCTCGCGCATGCGGTTCAGGGCATTCATCATCTTTTCCGTTTCGGCTTCGTTCACGGCCTTCACCGCACGGGTATATTTGGGATTCGGATATTTGATGAAATTGAAACGGTTTTCGCAATCCTTGCCATTCAACGTGTTGCCCGTCTTCACGTCTTTCAGTTTCACAGTGCAACCGATGTCTCCGGCCACCAGCTCTTCCACTTTGATGCGGTTGGCACCTGCGCAGACGAACAACTGCGACATACGTTCTTTCGAGCCACGGTCGGCATTGTTCAGGTCGTCGCCTTCATGCACACGTCCACTCATCACCTTGAAATACTGCACTTCGCCGATATGTGGTTCTACTCCCGTCTTGAAGAAATAGAGCGAGGTCGGCCCGTTCGAGTCGGGAACAACCTCCATGCCCCGCGTGTTATGCACTTTCGGCATCTCATCCACGAAAGGCACGACGTTACCCAGGAACTCCATCAGGCGGCGGACACCCATGTCCTTGCCCGCGCACACACAAAACACGGGGAAGATGCTCCGCGTGGCCAGCCCCTTGCGGATGCCCTCGCGCATCTCGTCCTCGGTCAGCGTGTCACTGTCGAAGAACTTCTCCATCAGCGTCTCGTCGTTTTCGGCTGCGGCTTCCACCAACGCCTTGTGAAGTTCCATGGCTTTCTCCATTTCCTCTTCGGGAATCTCTTCTATCGTAGGCGCACCGCCTTCCGGTCCCCAGGAATATTTCTTCATCAACAGCACGTCTATCAGGGCGTTGAAGTCCGGTCCGGTCTTCACGGGATATTGCACGGGGACAACCTTGTTCCCGTAAATCGAAGTGAGTTGTTCCAAGATGGAGTCATAGTCGCACTTCTCGTCATCAAGCTGGTTGACCAGGAAAATCACAGGCTTGCCCAACTTCTCCGTATAGCGGAAATGGTTCTGAGTCCCCACTTCAGGCCCGTATTGTCCATTGAGCAGCAGCACGGCAGTATCCGTCACGTTCAATGCCGTGAGCGCCGCACCCACAAAGTCGTCGGAACCCGGACAGTCGATGATGTTCAGCTTCTTGCCGTTCCACTCCACGTGGAACACCGTGGAAAACACGGAATATCCATATTCTTGTTCTACCGGGAAATAGTCGCTCACCGTATTTTTGGCCGTAATCCGTCCGCGCCGCTTAATCAATCCGGCCTCGTACAACAAGGCTTCTGTGAGCGTTGTCTTACCCGACCCGTCATTTCCCAACAGGGCTATGTTTTTAATCTCATGCGTTTGATACACTTTCATTGCGTAAAAATTTAAAGATAACAACTAAACGGCTCTAAATTTAGTAATAAATGCGCATCCGGCCAACAAAATGGCGAAGATGTTGCGTTTGTTTTTCAGCAAGAAAACGTTTTTTCCCCGCTTTTGTGTAACTTTGTGCCAAGATTACACCTTATTATATATATAATCACATGGCCGGCATCTACCTCCATTTCCCTTTCTGCGCGAGCCGCTGCGTCTATTGCGACTTCTATTCCACCACCCAAGTTGGAAAAGGCAAGGCTTACGTGAAAGCCCTCTGCAATGAACTCAAGTTGCGCTCAGGATATCTTTCCTCCAACGGGCAATCGTTGCCCGTGGAGACTGTCTATTGGGGTGGCGGCACACCTTCCACGCTCGGCACAGGACTGATGGAAGAGGTGTTTGACACCCTATATGCCACTTTTCCTGTCGTCCAGGATGCGGAAATCACACTCGAAGCCAATCCTGACGACCTGTCCGCAGAAAAGATAAAAGCTTTCAGCAAATTGCCATTCAACCGGTTGAGCATGGGGATACAGACTTTTTCAGACGACAAACTGACGTTTTTGAACCGCCGCCACACAGGGCAACAGGCCATCGATGCGGTTAAAGCATGTCAGGATGCAGGATTTGACAACATCAGCATTGACTTGATTTACGGGCTCCCGGGGCAAACGGCAGGCCAATGGGAGGATGACCTTGATGTTGCCATAGGCATGAACATCCAGCACCTTTCCGCTTACGCCTTGATTTACGAAGAAGGAACGCGGTTGTGGGAGATGAGGAAAAAGCGAATCGTGGAAGAAGCGGACGAGGAAACAAGCCTGCAAATGTTCGATCTGCTGATAGATAAACTCTTGAACGCAGGTTTTGAACATTATGAAATCTCCAACTTCGCCCGCAAAGGTTGCCGTTCGCGCCACAACTCCAGTTATTGGAAAGGTATTCCTTATTTAGGTTGCGGCCCTTCCGCGCATTCCTATGACGGGCGCAATCGACAATGGAACACCCCAAACTTGGAACTTTATCTTCGCGAAGTGGGATGTTGTGCTTCTCCGGAAGATTTCATGGAGGCCGCCTGGATAGAAAAAGAACAACTCAGTACGGCGGAACGTTATAACGACCTTGTCGTCACCGCCCTGCGTACCTGCGAAGGCATTGACTTGTCATCTTTGCGTCATTCATTCGGCGACTCGTTTGCGGCATATTGCCTGCGCAACGCTGCCCCCCACCTTCAAAAGGGTAGTTTGGAAATCCTCCCTGTCTCCTCTGCATTTTCCGAAGGCCGACTCCGGCTGACCCGTAAGGGGTTGTTCCTTTCCGACGGCATCATGAGCGACTTGCTGTGGGTGGAAGAAACCGATTAGGCCGGGAATCAGTCTCGTTGGACTGATTGCTAATTACGCATTTCCTGGAACGTGATTTCGTAGAAGCAGGGATAAACATTGGACGAGGCATCGCTGTGTCCTTGGGAGTGAGGCACGATGAGACGCACTTTGGCAATTTCATCCTCTGCCGACAACTGGCGGCCGATGTTGATATAGGTGAGCGGCACCAGCCAACCGGCAGGCACGGCCGTTGAACCATAATAAGCATACATGGCTCCGCCGCCATTGACCGATGTGTTGAACGAAGCCGTGAACGTGCCGTAATTGTTGGTCACGTCCATGATGTCGGGATTCGTAGCCCAATAAGAGGAATTGTTTGTTGTCTGTACGGAATCCCGCAGGATGTTAAATTCCGTATAGCGGCAGATGATGCGCTTCTGCTGTCCGCTGCGCAGCTTGTCGCCAGCTCCCTTCCGGACAATCTGCATATATACGCCAGTGTTCTCGAACACGACATATTCGTTGCGTTCCAGATTGGTCGTGCTATCCTGCGCATAGAAAGTCCCTTCGGAAATCGTGTTGATTTTCCCCACACGAATCAATTCCTCGCCATCGCTTGAACGAATCACCACGTCACGTCCTAGGAATGCGGCAATGGCATCGCGTTCCCGTTCACGCTGTTCGGCGTAAGTCTCGCCATCGTCACAACTTTGCCACATCCAGCCTGTCAAGACTAAAGCCAGGCACATGCAAATCGCTTGCTTCATTTTATTGTTCATCTTTTCTATTCCTGTTTTGTATTCATTTGACTGCCTTCTTTAAGCAAGGGGGCATATTGTTTCAAAGCTTTCCGTATCAAATCCGTGGCCTCATCCATGGTGCAGGTCAATTCCCCTCCGGCCGCATTCAGATGTCCGCCGCCGTTAAAGAAGTCGGACGCCATGCGGTTGCATGGAAAATCATCAACTGAACGCAAGGACACACGGATGCAGTTTCGTTCCGTGTCTTCGCGCAGGAATATCGACAGGCGGGCTTTGTTAATCTGCAAAGGAATGTTCACGAAGCCTTCCGTGTCGCCTTTCTTGTGCGAAAACATTTTCTGTTCCGCCCGTGTCAAAGTCATGAGCGAAGCATGATATTCCGGGAATATTTCCAACTTGACATACAAGAGATAGCCCATCAGGCGGAAACGGTCCGCGGAATAGTTGTAGAAGACGTTCCGGTAAATCTTGTCCTTGTCTATTCCTTTCGTCAGCAACTGTCCCACGGTGTAGTAGATGTCGCTCCGGTTGGAGTTATAAGAGAAACAACCGGTGTCCGTCATCATGCCGGTATAGAGGCACGTAGCCTCTTCGTAGGTCAACGGTTCCAAACCATCGAGCTGCACCAGCACACGATAAAGCAACTCACAGGTGGAACTCATGTCCTGGCGCGAAAGTCGCCATTCGCAAAAGTCCGAAGGGTCAAGATGATGGTCTATCATCACCTTGCGGGCCGGCGATTCCAATACAGGTTTCTGCATCCCTAACAAGCGGTCGGGGGCGTTGAAGTCAAGACAGGCAATCATATCGGCAGCTGCAATCAACGGATTCAATTCCCCTTCGTGCTTCTCATAAACCCGGACTCGTTCTGTGCCCGGCATCCATTTCAGAAAGTCGGGAAAAATATTGGGCACCATGGGAAGTGCGTCCTTTCCCTTCCGCCAAAGGTAATGGGAAAAGGCCAACACCGAGCCCATCGCATCTCCGTCGGGAGACACATGGCAAGTGACGATGATATGTTTTGACTCATCCAGCAATGCGCTTAACCGGCGCACATCGGCTTCGGACAAGAGATTCTCGGGCATATACAAATAAAAGTTATCTTTATCAGCTTGCAAATATACGATAAAAATCCGCCATCTTTCAGTTTAAAGCAACTTTTAACGCGCCTTCCTGCCTCATGTCGTAACAGTTCCAACCCAAATCGCGGCATTCTTGCAGGCAACGCTCCCGGTCGGATTTCCATAAAGAGGCATCAAGCACCACGTGGCGGGGATGGAACAGCCGTGCCAGGTGTGGCAGGCTGCCTTTGAAACCGCGGCACACATAAAGGTAGTCCACGTCCGCACGGACATTACTCTTTAATCGTTCCCACCGGTCATCGCATAGCACAAGGAAAGACATGCCTCCTGCGCATTCCACCAACCCGTTTGTTGCCGACACACGTGCGTCACGATAATTACCGGAGACCACCACCGGTGGTGCGGAAAGCTTGCGCCGCCAAAAAGAATCCGCGATATAGGCCATGCCACCTTGTACGCTGTCCGGCAGGGCGGGGAACAAATAGGAAGCGGATGAAGAGTAGATTACATGAACCGCAGGGCAACGTGTGTTGTAATAGAATACCACGCCTGAACGTGTCCGCTTCGACCAGGCGTCGGCTATTCCCACGCAGACGATCCACAATGTCGTGGAAAATAGAAGTTTTAACCATGTAGCACGGGAAAAGTACGAAGCCGAAAGGCAAACGGCCAATCCCACGTAGCATGAAGCCATCAAAAGGGGCGACCAATCTGTATTCATTACGGCAAACGGCCAGTCTGCCATCCAACGCAGGCATCCGTTTTGCAAAAGGACCAGCCATTCCACACCCTTGACACAGACAGTTGTGCCTATGCCTGTCCAGCCGACAAGCCACATCACCGGCATGCAATAGACCAACACGGCCGAAATGGGAGACACCAGCAACGTTCCCAACGCAGAATAAGGAGCAAAAGTCCCGAAACAACAAGCCACGAGAGGAACAGTGAATGCCGAGGCAGCCAACGATACTGCCAGACTGTCGAACAGCCATGCCCAACGGCGATTTTGCATAAAAGGCAATTCGCTGCAACGCGGATAAATGAGCAGGATGCCTGCCATGGCCAGGAAAGAAAGCTGAAATCCCACATCATACAACCACAACGGGTTCAGGCAAAGCATCAGCAAAGCACTCACCGCCAAAGAGTTGATTGAGAAACCGGAACGGCCTAGCAAAGCGCCGGCCTGCATAAAGGAATAAGTCACAGCCGCACGGACCAAAGATGGGGGTATGCCAGCCAAAAACGTATAGCCCCAAATCATGCCCAGCACCAATATACCCCCGACCCACCTCATTACGCGTTGACGGCAATAACGCAATAAAACAAAGTGCAGCATGGCGACAAGGTAAGTGAGGTGCATGCCCGACAAAGCCAGTACATGGGTCACTCCGACTCCCGCATACACGTCCTCAAGTTCTGGAGACAAGGCCGAATCCTCGCCTAGTGTCAGGGCTGAAAACAAGGCCATGGGTTCGCCTCGCAAGCCAGCCTTGCGGTATAAATCCAGCAAGTGCTCACGTCCACGTAAAGCTCCGACCAACAAGTTGGACATAAATGGCAAACGGTCGTCCCAGCCGTCATACTCATCTGTTTTCCGCCATTTTCCCTCCGGTACGGACGCACTTCCCGAAATACCTTTTACTGCAAGATGGGCTGCAAAATCGAATTCCTCCGGGTTGCCGCGGTTGCGCGGACGGCTGATAATCCCCTCGAATAACAACTCATCTCCCACTTGGAGGTGTTTAGCCATGGAATCACCATAAAAATAGAGCTGAATCCGCCCGCTGGTTCTTCCTTCGCCCAATACCATTGCCGCCACACGCACGGAGCGTCCTGCATCTTCAGGTACATCTGCCAACATGACCCGCCACAAACGGTTCTCTGCCGGCCATGCTTTCTGCACGTCTTGCCATGCTATGGCTGAACGCCAACAGCCGAAAAGAAATAGGTAAAGGAATAACGTAACGCTGAAGCAGACAGTCCGTCGCGAAACAGACTCCGGAATGTGTGTCCTGAAAGAAAAGAAACCGCAAGCCACACAAACAACTCCCGCCAGCACCACGGCCAACCAAAGGCACGAAACCACAAAACTCTCTTCCCAGTTCGTCTCACCCACCCAACGGCCAAGCCAAAAACCGGGAAGAAGCGGCAACACCAGCCTGAGAAAAGGATGTTTCCGCCATGACTTAACAAATGTGTCCTTCAGGAACTACAGGTTTTTCAATGCATGAATCTCTTCCAACGGGTCAGAAGCATGGAATACCGCGCTTCCTGCCACCAGCACATTGGCTCCCGCCTCATATAATTTCAGTCCCGTTTCGCGGTTCACGCCACCATCGACCTCAATCAAGACGTCTGCCCCGCGTTCGTCTATCATGCGCCGCAACCGTGCAACCTTGTCTAACGTGTGGACAATGAATTTCTGTCCGCCAAATCCGGGATTCACAGCCATCAGCATCACAATATCTACATCCCCGATGATTTCCTCAAGGACGGAAACAGGCGTGGCGGGATTCAACGTCACCCCGGCTTTCATTCCTGCATCTTTGATTTGCTGCACGACGCGGTGAAGGTGTGTGCAGGCTTCTGCATGTACATTCATGGAGTAAGCCCCTAATGCCTTGACTTCGTTCAGGAACTTTTCGGGTTGCACAATCATCAGGTGCACGTCCAACGGTTTTTTGCACAAACGGGCCACATGTTTCAGCACGGGAAAGCCAAAAGAAATATTGGGCACAAAGACACCATCCATGATGTCAATATGCAGCCAGTCGCACTCGCTGCGGTTAATCATGTCCATGTCCGATTCCAAATTGCCGAAGTTGGCCGACAACAAAGAAGGAGCCACAAGTCGCTTCATAGTACACAAATTTTATGGATACATACCAACACAAAGATAAGGCAAATATCCTACATGCGCAAATATACGCGCATTAAAAAAACAGACATGTCATTTCAAAATCATTCGCGCGAACTCCCCGTCGGCCAATTCCACCTCTTTGTAGTTTCGTGCAAACAATTTCAGAAAAGCAATCGCCCTCCGCGACGGCGAAGGAATGTCGTTGTGTAAAGTCACCTCCATAAGCTGCCCATTTAAAACACTTAAATAACGAAGGGACAGCCCCTTTAGTATGTCAAAAGCGCATTTATTTTTAAGAGATGGCCAAATGGAGTTCCTTTTTCGAAGCCATGCGGCGCAAATTTAACAAGGCATAACGCATGCGTCCCAAAGCCGTGTTGATGCTTACGCCTGTTATCTCGGCGATTTCCTTGAAGGAAAGCTCTTGGTAATAGCGCATGAAAACGACCTCTTTCTGGTTTTGTGGGAGATGTTCCACCAGGAGTTTTACATCTTCTAGCACTTGCTCGCGCACCATCTTTGACTCGACAGGGACCTCTGCCAGCCTGATGTCGTTGAACAACTCGTAATCCACGTCATCGTCCGACACGCTATTCTCATTTCGTAACTGGCGGAAATAGTCAATCACCAGGTTGTGGGCAATCCGTGTGAGCCATGCCTGGAACTTGCCATTTTCTACATATTTGCCTTGTTGAATAGTCACCACAGCCTTCATGAATGTTTCTTGGAAAATGTCGTTTGCCACATCCTGGTTGTGCACAGCAAAGAAGACATACGTGAAAATCTTCTCCTCGTATCTTCCCAACAAAACATCGAAAGCGTTGTTATTGCCTTCCGCATACAACCTGACCAACACTTCATCGGTCAAATTTATTAGACTCTCCATTCTTTCCTCGTTTTCTGTTTTAGAAGTAAGAGTGTTTCGATAGGCAATATACTTTTTAATATTTGATAAATGAACTAATCGAATGCAAATAAAAGAAGAATTTCGGAAATAGGCAAATTTATCGGCAAAAAACTTTTTGTCGAAATTCAAAACAGTTTCTGAAAATAACCAAATGGGGTGATTACTCCAATTGGACTAATCACCCCATGGTTAAATCACCTGTTTTCAATTTATTTGTCTTCCCTATCCGCGATGTTGTCTCCTGTCGTAGGTTCCAACGTCACGTCAAAGTCCGTAATGCCGGCCTTTATTAACAGGTTGTACCACCCAATCAGTTTTTTTATGTCGGTCGGATAAACGCGGTCGCGGTCGTAGGTCGGCAAGATTTCTGCAAAATAAGCTTCCAATTCGTTTTTCGAAGCTTTCTTATAGTCAAAAGATGCCACCTCTCCGTTTTCTTTTTTCTTCACGTTGTTCAATACCACCTTCAAAGGGACTTCTCCTTCTTCGGTGTACATGGCAATGTCTGCCAACGAAATCACCCTGTCGGCCGCGAATGCCGGCATGCGTTTTTTTGCCTCGTCCAATGTTTCCACAATCAGGCTGCGGTTTCCCCGCGTGACCAACTTATACAAGCCTGGTTTTCCGGAAATGGCTAAAATCGTTTCTAACATATTCTCATTTAATATTGATTCAAAAACAAGTGCAAAGATAGCCCTTAGCGCACTTTTTTTCAAAATCTTATTTCTAAAAAAGCTTAATCCTGCTCCAACGTCCGCCCCAACATCTGTGAAAGCACGTTGTCCAATGCGCTTTCCACATCGGTTTTCCCGTCGTTACATATTATATAACGTGTGCGCGAAAGGCGTTCCGCGTCTTTCATCTGTGCAGCCATGCGGGCTTTCACCTGCGCCGTTGTCGCCCCGTCGCGTTTCATAGCACGTGACAGGCATATCTCTTCCGGTGCTCTCACAAGCAACACATCGTCCACCAAACTGTCGAAACCGGATTCATAAAGGATGGCGCATTCCATGGCCACTACCGGCGCAGACTGCCGCGCTACCCATTGCAGGAAATCCTGTCGCACGACCGGATGCACGATGGCATTCACTTTTTCCACATGGAGTGGCGATGCGAACAGAAATGCGGCGAGCCGTTCCTTGTCCAAAGAACCGTCTGCGCGATATACCTCTCCCGCCAAGGCTGTCAACCCTGCACGAATGTCTTGCGAGGCGGCCATCAGCCGTTTGGCTTCGGCGTCCGTTGAATAGACGGGGATGCCCCGTTGTTCCAGCAACCGCGCCACGTATGTCTTCCCGCTGCCGATTCCTCCGGTGATTCCAATTTTCAGCATGTCATTATTCTCCTTGAATCTGTTCTATCAGGTAATCCACTTCGGAAGGCTCAATGCGCACATTGGAAACTCCTGGCGGGACAGACCGCAGATGGAGTTTTAACTTTGAGCTGTCGTTTTCCATCAACTCTTCGTAGGTGACTGCCAGCACGAAATCATCTGCCGTGATGTCCTTAAAGCGGCTCATCCCGATGCGGAATGTCACATCGACTTTGGACGGGAACGTGCGTAAGTCCTTGCTGCCTGGGAAATTCACCCCGATAATCGGCACTTCCACCGTCTTTTCCGTGTATAAGTCCACCTGTACCATCATGTCCACCTGCTCGGGGATGAACTTTGCCCCACGGACACGATGCAGTGTCCTTTGGATTTTCGCATTCGAAGCCAAGTCGGACAAATGCACAGGGACTATGAAGGCTTGGGATATCGTGTCCAAAATGGACAGTGGAGCCAGGACTTCTACCGAATCCGGCTCAAAATCCACCCCCTTGAGGTAATATTCAGGAGAGGTTTCTATCGTGCCGGCCAATTCGACCGGTACTTTCTTGCGCGCTCCCCGGTTGAAAAAGAATTCCAGCGTGTCCGGACGTATGGAGACAATGTTGGTCGAAGCGACTAAGCGCGACTGTATTTTCTTTTGCACATAGGAGCGTTCCACCACTACGCCGCCAGACACCATTCCTTTGTCGTAGTCCCGGTAGTCCACCGCCACAGGCGAAACATCGGCTCCATAGATATAGCGTACCAAAACGGTGCCTTTGTCTCTTACCTTCACCGTGAGTTCCGGCGGCAAGTCCGAGGTCACGACCACATCTTCCGGCACATGTTCCAGCTTCAACGGCACTTTGATTTCCACGTCGAATGTCTCATTCAATGACTGTAGCAACCAGAAGGCGGTGGAAACAAGGAAGAAAAATAAAAAAATCAAGAACTCCTTGTTCCGGTGACCTAACAAGGCGTTCTTGATGCGGACATAATATCTTTTCAGTTGGCCTGAATCCATTTTAGCTTACTTTCCGGAAGCCGTGTCGGTCGGCACACTTGCATATACGGAATTTTTGGCAATCTTGATTTTCACGCCCGAAGCAACTTCTATCATCAATGTGTTGTCTGCGTCGTTCACTTCCTTCACTTTGCCATAAATCCCGCCGGCCGTCACCACGTCGGTTCCCGGCACGATGCTGTTCCTGAACTTTTGGATTTCTTTTTGTTTCTTGTTTTGGGGACGGATCATGAAGAAATACATAATGGCGAAAATGGCCACCATCATGATAATCATCGACATCCCGCTTCCGCCGCCTTGGGCCTGCAATAAAATAGTCAATAAATTCATTGTTCAATTAAGTTTAAATGGTTTTGGTAATCTTTTTCTCCGCAATGAGCCTCTTGGCTATCACATCCAGCAAGCCGTTCACGTAGGCTCCGCTTCTCGGCGTACTGTATATCTTGGCGATGTCCACGTATTCATTCAAGGAAACGCTCAAAGGAATATTGGGGAACGTGACGATTTCTGCCAATGCAATCTGCATAATCACCAAATCCATCAGGGCAATGCGGTTGAACTCCCAGTTCTTGGTGTTTTCGCTGATGAGTTTCCGGTAATACTCTGCGTTGAGCAACGTGTTCCGGAACAGGCGGTGGGCAAAATCGCGGTCGTCCTCGTCCTTGAATTCGGGCAACAGTTCTTGGTCTGCTCCCTTCTCTTCCTCAAAACGCTTGATGGTCTTCAGCACGAACGTGTCAACGATGAACTTGTCGTCGTTCCAATACAGGCTCATGTCCTCTAACAACGATTCCAATGTCTCGTTGTTGCAAATCAGGCTTTTGTAGATTTTGCGCCACAACTCCCTGTCTTCTGCGTACGAAGACTCTCCCGAAGCCATATACTCCTGGTAATATTCCGTTTCCGTAATCTTTTTATATAAGGAACGCACAAAGTCCTCGTCGTTGGCCCAAGTCTTCTTTTGGTTTTCTCTGAATTCCAGCAGCTGCTTGTTGATTTCCAATTGCCTGATAAAGCGATTGTCGATGAACTTTGTGCTCGGTTTTTCTCCTGCATGTATCCGGTTATATCGGTTTTGTGCCGTTTCCACGGCCCGCTCGGCAATCCGGTTCACTTCTACCATTAACATCAACAGATAATGATACAAGTCGTAGGCCTTGGCCAAACTAAAAAAAAGTTCTTTCTCTGCCGTATCTATGTTTTTACCGCCGTTTTGGTAAAAAGCATAAATGATTTGCACAACCTTCAAACGTATGATTTCCCTGTTTATCATATCACATCAATACAATCGCGGTGCAAAAATACGGATTTTATAGGGATAATCCGTATCTTTTGCCGTTTTTTTTTGGAAGTTTTGAAAAATATATGCAATTTTGGGGCTGAATATTTAATGGACGCAAAATGGAAGATTTAAAGAAAAACATGGAAAGCGACAAGGAGAAAGACATCGTATTTTCGAAATCCATCAAGGCGGGCAAGCGTATTTATTATGTGGACGTGAAAAGGAACAGGAAAGACGAGTTGTTTATTGCCGTGACCGAGAGCAAGAAAATCGTGTCTGGCGACACGGAAGCACCGACCGTCACCTACGAAAAGCATAAGATATTTCTCTACCAGGAAGATTTCGACCATTTCCTTTCCGGGTTGGAAGAAGCGATTGGCTTTATCCGCTCATCACAACCGGTTGGAAGCGGCGATGCGCCCGATGCCTCCCAAGAAGAGGGGAAGAAGGACGACCAAGGTTTCAATTTCGATATAGACTTGCATGTGGACGGGCTTGATTTGCCCAAAGAATGACCCCGCTAAAAATACGTCACGCGGGAAAGGCCGCCGGACGAGGCCTTTCCCGCGTGCGTTTGGTGTAATCTGTATGTTCAGGTGAAACGCCGGATGACTTCCACAAAGTCTTTTCCGTATTTTTCTTTTTTGAACTCACCGATGCCGCTGACCATGCCAAAGGATTCTACCGTTGTCGGACGGGCATCGCAAAGATTCTGCAAGACTTTGTCGGACATGACGATGTAGGGCGGGAACCCTTGGGCGTCTGCCAGCTTTTTGCGCAATGCCCGCAAGGCGTTGAACAGCTCCTGTCCGTGTGGCGGAAGTGCAGGGGATGTTTCCATGCTGCTTTTTGTAAAAGGCAATGGGCTTGATGCCGGACGTGGTGCCACCATTGCCTTCCGTTTCCTTCCAGCCGGCTGTTTTTCTTCCTTCCTGATTACGGCCAACTGCACTGTGCGCCCTTTGTAAAGCACGTCTCTCCCGCTGTCGGTCAATTTCAGATGGTTGCCTTCGTTGTATGCAATTTCAAAAAGTCCGTTTTGCAACATCTGCATCAAGTAATCCAGCCAGTCCTTCGGCGGCACATCCCGTCCCACCCCGAAAGTCTTCAACGTGTCATAATGCCCCTTTACCACCTCTGGGCTGAAGTTGCCGCGCAGGATGTCGGCCACTGTGCGCACACTGGCCTGTTGTCCCGTGCGCACGATGGCACTCAATGCTTTTTGGGCCAAAACAGTCCCGTCGAACCGTTGCGGCGGATTCTTGCATACATCGCAGTTCCCGCAGTCTTGGTCGGTTTGTTCACCGAAATAGTTCAAAAGGATGCGCCGGCGGCAAACGTCCGACTCCGCATACTCCTGCATGCGTCGCAGTTTCTCCATGTTGATTTCCCGCTGGCCGCTCTCTTGGGCAAATTTGGACAATTGCACCAAATCGCCCAACGAATAGAACAATATGGTTTCCGACGGCAGGCCGTCGCGTCCTGCCCGGCCGATTTCCTGGTAGAAGCTTTCGATGCTTTTGGGCAGATTGTAATGGATGACAAAACGCACATTGGACTTGTCAATGCCCATGCCGAAAGCCACTGTGGCACATACCACCTGCACACGGTCGTGGATGAAGTCGTCTTGCGTCCTTTCCCGCTCCTCGGACGGCAAGCCCGCATGGTAAGGTGCAGCCACGATGCCGTGTCCCCTCAACATGTCGGCCACGCTTTCCGTTGTCTTTTTGCTCATGCAATACACGATGCCGCAATCGTTCGGATGGCGGGCGATGATGCCGAGGATGGCCCGGTCCTTATCTTTCTTTTGGTATCCCCGCCTCACGTCCAGGCTCAAGTTGGGACGGTCGAAAGAAGACACGAACACTTCCGGTTCCGACAAGTGCAGTTGCTTCTGGATGTCTTCGCGCGTCAGTTTGTCGGCCGTGGCGGTCAATGCCACGATTGGCACATCCGGAAAGGTTTCCCGCAACGTGCCGAGTTGCGCGTACTCCGGCCTGAAGTCGTGTCCCCATTGTGAAATGCAATGCGCTTCGTCCACGGCAAACAAGGAAATCTTCATATCCCTTATTAAATAAGGTATTTCCAGCATCAGGCGTTCCGGAGAAATGTATAACAGTTTCAATTCGCCACGGAAACATGCCGACCGTATGCGCAGGTTCTCCGCTTCGTCGTTCATGCTGTTCAATGCGGCCGCCGGAATGCCGTTGGCCACAAGTCCTTCCACCTGGTCTTTCATTAAGGAAATCAGAGGAGACACCACCACGGCCGTCCCTTCACGCATCAGGGCCGGCACTTGGTAGCACAAGCTCTTTCCGCCGCCCGTGGGCATCAACACCACCACGTCTTTTCCGGCCAATATTGCATGGATGATATCGGCCTGTAGAGGGCGGAAAGACGTAAAACCGAAGTACCTTTTCAAGATGTTCTGCATATTTATTCCATTTCTTTCCCGTAAAACGGCACAAAGATACACCTTTTTTGCATCTTTTAATTGAATAGTCTTGTACAAGAAATAAAAAAACACGATTTTTGCATACAAATAAATTCAGAAAAGAATAATCAATCCAACGACAGGGGCTAAAAAGGGGAAAGATTATTTCTTAACGAAACAATCAAAAGCTGTATGGGAAAGTATAATTTAACAGAAAAGAAAGAGAAGAACGCTGCCTACCGTTCGTTGGTAAGGGCGGAGTTGGTAGATGATTTGTATGAAAAAATTCTAAAGGTGTTCGTGGTGGACAAGAAATACCGCGACCCGAATTATTCGGCAAAAAAATTGGCAGAGGAGCTGAATACCAATACACGCTACATCAGTGCGGTGGTCAACATCCGGTTCCATCAAAACTACTCCAGCCTCGTGAATGAATACCGCATCAAGGATGCCCAGTACCTTCTGACCGACAAAAGGTATTTGGACAAGACGATGGAAGAAATCTCGGCCATGGTCGGATTCGCCAACCGCCAATCCTTCTATGCTGCATTCTATAAAATATTAGGGACAACCCCGCGTGGCTACCGTGTGGAGTATCTCGCGAAGGAGAAAGAAGCCCTAAAAGGGTAGCACGTGGCGACCGTTTGACATACACAAAGGGATACATCCATGCGATATATCCCTTTTTTGTTTCACTCCATAGTAATGAGGAATGCAAAAGGAAGAGACATTTTCTTATCAGGACGAGCAATTTGCGGATTTGCAGATGCTCCGCTACAGGGTGGATGGGTTCGAGAACCTTACCACCGCGCAAAAGACGTTAGTTTACTACCTTTCAGAGGCCGCGCTCTCCGGCCGCGACATCCTGTGGGACCAGAATGGGAGGTACAACCTGAGGATACGTAAAACGCTGGAAACGATTTATACGGATTATCCCGGAGAACGCGAATGTGACGACTTCAAGGCTTTCACCGTATATCTGAAACGGGTTTGGTTTTCCAACGGCATCCACCATCACTACGGCTGCGAGAAGTTCAAGCCGGGGTTCAGCGAGGCTTTCTTTCGTCAAGCCCTGAAGCGGGTGCCGGCCGAAAAGCTTCCTCTTGATGCCGGCCAGTCGGCCGACGAACTGTGCGACGCATTAGTGCCGGTGCTGTTCGACCCCGCCGTCATGCCCAAACGTGTCAACCAGGCTGAAGGCGAAGACCTCGTCCGCACGTCGGCTTGCCATTACTATGGCGAGGAGGTGACGCAGGCCGAAGCGGAAGCCTTCTACGACAACCAGAAAAAAGAGGGCGACGCACAACGCCCCGTCATGTATGGCATGAACAGCCTGCTCACCAAAAACAGCCAAGGCCGCTTGGAAGAAAAGACGTGGAAGGCCGAAGGCATGTACGGACAAGCCATCCGCCGTGTCATGTTTTGGCTGGGGAAGGCCGCCGATGTGGCCGAAAACCCGAAACAGGCGGCTGTCATCCGCAAGCTCATTGAGTTCTACCGGACGGGGGATTTGAAAACGTTCGACGAATATACCATCCTTTGGGTGCAGGAAACGGATGCCCTCGTGGACTTCACCAACGGGTTCACGGAAACCTACGGAGACCCGCTCGGGCTGAAAGCCAGCTGGGAAGGTTATGCCAACTTCAAGGACATGGAAGCCACGGCGCGTACAGAAAAGCTGAGCGCCAACGCGCAATGGTTCGAAGACCACTCGCCCGTGGACGAGCGTTTCAAGAAATCCGAATGCAAGGGAGTGTCGGCCAAAGTCATCAAGGCTGCCATCCTCGGTGGCGACCTCTATCCCGCCTCCGCCATCGGCATCAACTTGCCCAACTCCAATTGGGTGAGGGCGGAATACGGAAGCAAGAGCGTCACCATCGGCAACCTGACGGATGCTTACAACAAGGCAGCCCGCGGCAACGGTTTCCAAAAGGAGTTCGTGGTGGACGAAGAGACGCAACGCCTTCTCGACAAGTACCAAGATGCTTGCGACGACCTGCACACCGACCTGCATGAATGTCTCGGGCATGGCAGCGGCAAGCTCCTGCCTGGAGTTGACCCGGACGCGCTGAAAGCCTATGGTGCCACCATCGAAGAAGCCCGTGCCGACCTTTTTGGCCTTTACTACCTGGCCGATTCCAAACTGACGGAATTGGGACTGACTCCCGACGCGGAAGCCTACAAGGCGCAATACTACGGCTACATGATGAACGGGCTGCTCACGCAGATGGTGCGCATCGAGCCGGGGAAGGACATCGAGGAAGCCCACATGCGCAACCGCGCGCTCATCGCCCGCTGGGCTTTCGAGCAAGGGAGGCCGGAAAACGTTGCCGAACTGGTGTCGCGCAACGGGAAGACTTACGTCCGCATCAACGACTACGGCAAGTTGCGCGGACTCTTCGGGCAGCTCCTGCGCGAAATCCAGCGCATCAAGAGCGAAGGCGACTACGAAGCCGCCCGCAACCTGGTGGAACGCTACGCCGTCAAGCTCGACCCCGTCCTGCACAGGGAAATCCTGGAGCGTTACCGCGCCCTCCACTTGTCTCCCTACAAGGGATTCATCAACCCGGTCTATACTCCTGTCCGTGACAGTCAAGGCCACATCACGGACGTGGCCGTCAGCTACGGCGAGGCCTACGACGCGCAGATGTTGCGCTATAGCCGGGATTATGCCACACTACCTTACCAAAACGAATGATGGACATTCAAGATACAATCAGGAAAATCAAAACCGACCTGCGCCTGTCCATGAACGGTGTGGCGTCGGCCTACATGCGCGAAAACGGCATGGATTACAAGCTCAATTTCGGCGTGGAAATCCCACGGCTCAGGGAAATCGCCCAGGCCTATCCCGCCAACCACGAACTGGCCCAGGCTTTGTGGAAAGAAAACATCCGGGAATGCAAGTTGCTGGCCGCCATGTTGCAGCCCGTGGACTCGTTCTGTCCGGAGATTGCGGAGATATGGGTGGAGCAGATGCCCACGGTGGAGATTGCGCAACACGCCGTGTTGAACCTCTTCTGCCGCCTCCCTTACGCCTCGCAGAAAGCCTACGAATGGATTGCTCGCGAAGAGGACATGTTCCAAGTCTGTGGCTACCTGATATTGTCGCGCCTGTTCATGCAGGGCATGCAGCCCAACCCGCGCGCTGCGGATGAGTTCCTCGACCAGGCGCGCACCGCGCTCCACAGTGCTCCGGCTGTCCGCCGTGCTGCCGTGGCTGCCTTGCAGAAGTATCAGGCACTGGACGATGAGGCCTGCCGGGAGGTGGAAACCATTTTGGAAGAGGAAGCCCTTTAGGGACTGTTCTTGGGGGCAATATCACATTCCACAAAAAAGAAGATATACTGACTTGGCAAAGTAAGATAACTGACTTGGGCAAATAAGATATCTTACTTTGCCAAGTCAGTATATCTTTTGGAAAGCAGGTTTGGATTAAATTCGTTCTATTATATTTGCGCGGAAAAGCAAGGCTTCTTAATTTTGCAGGAAAGAAAATAGCGATGAAAGATGGGAAAGATAACGACGGTGGTTTTTGATTTGGACGGCACGTTGCTCAACTCGTTGGAGGACTTGGCCGACAGTACGAATTATGCTTTGCGGCAATTCGGATATCCGGAGCGCACGTTGGAAGAGGTGCGCCGCTTCGTGGGCAACGGGGTGGGCAAGCTCATTGAACGTGCCGTGCCCGACGGGACGGACAACAGCCGTTTCGAGGAGGTGCTCGGCTGCTTCAAGCGCCACTATGTGGGGCATTGCATGGTGAAGACCGCTCCTTATCTCGGCATCATGCCGCTGCTGGAGACGTTGAAACGCGAGGGCTATAAGACGGCCATCGTGTCCAACAAGTTGCAGGGCGGGGTGGACGAGCTTTATCAACATTATTTCGCCGACACCGTGCAGGTGGCCGTGGGCGAACGCCCCGGTGTGCGCCGCAAACCTGCTCCCGACATGGTGGAACTGGCTTTGGATGCCTTGGGCACGAAGAAGGAAGAGGCCGTCTATGTGGGCGATTCCGATGTCGATGTGGCCACAGCCGCCGCTGCCGGCCTGCCTTGCATTTCCGTGTTGTGGGGATTCCGCGACCGCGCTTTCCTCGAAGCCCACGGGGCGACATGTTTTGTCGAAAACCCGTCGGACATCTTGAAGCGGTTGAAAGACCTGTAAATCGTTCCGGGGGATATGATACAAAAACGAGGGTATAGCAAAATAAACTCCTCCGCCTTGTAGGGGAGGTGGCGCGAAGCGACGGAGGGGTCTCACGTCCACAAAGATATACTTTATGAGTGTGCCCGTGGGTGTGAAACCCCTCAGGCCCGTTGGGCCAGCTCCCCTACAAGGCGGAGCAGTTGCTTCTCGCAGGTTTTGGTACACCCTCGTTTTTGTTGTCTTTTTGTTTTATTGCAGATGCTCGATGAAGAAGTCGGTGATGCTCGTGAAGAGGTGGTTGCGCGTGTTGCCGCCTGTGATGTTGTGGTTGCGGTTGTTGTAGGGTAGCATCATGAACGGCTTGCCGGCTTGCACGAGGGCTTCGGCATACTCCATCGAGTTGCGGAAATGCACGTTGTCGTCGGCTGTGCCGTGGCAGATGAGCAACGCGCCGTGCAGTTGCCCGGCAAGGCTGATGGGGCAACGGTCGTATCCGTTGGCATTCTCTTTCGGTGTGCGCATGAAACGTTCCGTATAGACCGTGTCGTAGTAACGCCAGCTCGTGGGCGGGGCCACGGCCACGCCTGCGGCAAACACGGGGCGGCCTTCGCTCATGCTCATCAACGTGTTGAAGCCGCCGTAGCTCCATCCCCAGATGCCGATGCGGCTGCTGTCCACGTAGGGCAACGTGCCGAGATACTGTGCCGTCTCCACCTGGTCGCGGGCTTCGAGGTAGCCCAGGTTCAGGTAGGTGCATTTTTCGAACTCCGCGCCCCGGCCTCCGGTGCCTCGCCCGTCCACGCACACGCAGATGAAGCCTTTCGAAGCCAGATAGTGTTCATACAGGACACCGCCCATGTTGCCCGCGTTCCAAGAGTCGATGACCTGTTGCGAGCCGGGGCCGCTGTACTGGAACATGATGACGGGATATTTCTTGGCGGGATCGAAATCGGCGGGTTTCACCATGTAGCCGTTGAGTGAGATGCCCTCTCCCGTGGTGAAGCTGAAGAACTCCTGCTTCCCGAGGTTGAGGCCGCCCAGCTTTTCGGCGAGCGCACGGTTGTCCTCCAGTGTTTCCAGCGTCTTGCCGTTGCGGTTGCACAGGGTGGTGACGTAGGGCGTGTGGATGTTGGAATACACGTTGATGTAGTATTTCAAGGTCTTGCTGAACACGGCACTGTTGTCGCCTTCCTGTGTGGAAAGTTTCGTGACTTCTCCCTTGCTGTTGCTGCGATAGACGGTGGTGTGCGCCGGGTCATCCGCATGGTTGGCTGAGAAGTAGTAGTTTCCGCCTTCCGGGTCGTAGCCATAAAAGTCCCGGACGATGAGTTTTTCCGGCGTGACTTTTCCCACCAGGCTTCCGTTGAAGTCGTAGAGATAGATGTGGTTGTATCCGTCGCGTTCGCTGGTCAGCACGAAACGGTTGGGGTAGAAGGCCAGGTTGCGGAACACGTTTTCGTTGACGTATTTGTCCACCTCGTCGCGCAGGATCTTCTTGCACTCCGTGGAGCGCGGGTTGGCCATATAGATTTCCAGGCAGTCCTGGTGGCGGTTCAGGGTGAAGACGGCCAGTTTCGCCGGGTCGCTGGTGAAGCGGATGCGCGGGATGTAGGCATCTTCCGCAAGCGGCAGTTGCATCGTGCGGACGACCCGTGCCTTGATGTCGAACGTCTGTACGCTCACCGTGGAGTTGGCCGTGCCGGCCACCGGGTATTTGTACTCGTACAGTCCCGGGTATTCGGCATACGCTTCCTTTTCCGGGTGGCTGCCTTTGTACCAAGGGAAGGAGAAAGTGGCCACTTTCGTCTCGTCATAGCGTATCCACGCCATCATGGTGTTGTCGGCGTTGAAGTCAAACGAGCGCATGGTGGAAAACTCCTCTTCGTTCACCCAGTCGGGGATGCCGTTGATGACGGCGTTGCGCTTGCCGTCCTTGGTGACCTGGCTTTCGCTGTTGCCGAAGAGCAGCTTGACCAAGAACAGGTTGTTGTCGCGGACGAAGCCCACCAGGTTGCCGTCCGGCGAGAATTTGGGCGATTGCTGCGGGCCGCCGTCCGAGAGGCGTTCCAACGTGCCGTTATTGATGTCGTAGATGTAATATACGGCGGTGAAGGAATGGCGGTAGATGGGACGGGTCTCCGTCTGTATCAGCATTTTCTTCTCGTCGGGAGACATGATGTAGCCGTCTATCGTTTCCAGTTTGACATTGCGGGCCGTGGCCACGTCGAAAATCACGTCCTTGCGGCTGCCGTCCTTGAAGGAATACGTGACGATTTGTTTGCGGTCCGGGCTGAGCCGCGAGAAGGTTTCCCCGTCGTTCATCGGGTGGATGCCGCTGATGCGCTTGGCGGAATAGGCGCCTCCGCACAGGTCTTCGAGGGTCAGCTTTCCGGCTGCATCTGTTCGGCCTGGCGCGATGGCCAGCAGGCATCCCAAAAGGATTGTTGCAATCTTGTTCATCTTACTATATATAAAATAGGTGTTTCTATCATCTGCAAAATTAGGAAAAAAGACGGAATATCCTTCAAGAAATCGGGCTAATTAGTCCGATAAGTCTAAGAAACTGTTTTGAATTTCTACAAAAAGTTTTTCCCCGCTTGATGTACTCGTTTTCGTGTGTGCTTTGGGCGATTTTCCGGCCAGTTTCACTTCTGTTCTTCGTCAGATAGCTCGCTATCTTTCTCATCACGGAAGCAAAACTGACTCGAAAACTCATCCCAAATCATCGCACGATAAATTCAAAACAGTTTCTAATTAGCCCGATGGGTTTGACTGGTTCCGCCTTACCAGTTGAACCGGACGCTGCCGCCCACCCGGAACCAGAAGCCCGGCTGGGGGATGTTGCCCAGGTCGTAATAGGTGTGGTCGGTCAGGTTGTTGCCTTCGGCATACAATTGGTAGCGCGGGGTGCGCCATTGCACACGAAGGTCGAGCAGGGCGTAGGGGTGGTAGGGTGTGAGGACGCCCGCCGGGTCGCCGGTTCCGGCATAGCGGATGTAGCTGCCCATGCGGTCTTGCCAGCGGAAGGCCCAGGTGGCCGACAGGTTGCGCCAGATGCGGTGGGTCAGGCCGGCCACGAACTTGTGGCGCAGATGTTCCAGCGCGTAGTTGGACTTATAGACGGCCACGTCGTCGTGCCGCCGTTGATGGATGTAGGTGTATCCCGCGCTGAGACGTTCCACGAAGCAGCGTTCGCCCCATGCCTCGCACGGAAGCCATGCCGCATTGGCTTCCACGCCATAGTTGTCCAGCTTGAAGTTGGCGGAGTGATATACATCGTCCGCAGTGTACATCACCCAGTCGATCATGTTCTTTCCCTTGTGGTAGAACACCTCAGCCGAGGCCTTTACGCCCGTGCGGCGGAACTGTGCGCCGAGGCTGAATGCCTGCGTCTCTTCGGGGTGCAGCCCCACGTTGCCTTCCAGCGTGGGACTTTTGTAATACAGGTCGGTGAAGGTGGGCATGCGCAGGGCCATGTTCCACGAGGCCGCGATTTTCCAGTCGTGCGCCGGGCGGTAGGAGATGTCCATGCCGGGATAGAAGTGGAAGCGGTCGTCGTAGCCGCTGTTCCGGTTGGCCATGACCCCTGCGGAGAAGGTCGCCTTCGGAAGCAGCACGTTGTGTTCCAGGTAGTAGCTCAGGTCCGTCCGGTTGTCTTTGTTCGTGTATTTCCTTCCGCCGTGCCAGGGCACGTCCACATATTGCTTCTCGTCCATCGGCCGTCCCAGTGTGGTGCTGAAGATGCCTTCGTTGCGCATCTCCATGCCGAAAGCGGTTTTGCCGAGGCGCGTGGTGAAGTAGGCGTTCAGGTTGAGTCCATACACGTCCGTGCGGTGGAAATTCTCTCCGTTGGACGAATGGCGGGTGAGTTGGTAATGGTCTAGCGAACGGTTCCAATAGAGGGTGGGCAGCAGGTGGAGCCATCCCAGCCGCGTGTCCGCCTGTACGGAGACGATGTAGCGGTTCGTTTCTTCGTATTGGTTGTCGTACCGGGCGGAGTAGAACGTGTTGGCCCCGTATTTTTGCTGGCTGAATCCGGCCTGCCAGCGGATGTCGGCTGTCGGGGTGGAGAGGCCGCCTTGGTAGTAGGCGCGCCAAGTGTCGAAATCGCTGTTCGGCGTGGCTCCGTCGGTGCGCAGGTAGCTTCCCGAAATTTGGCTGGTCCATTTTCCTTCCGAGAGGTTCAGGCGCAGGCCGCCTCCGCCGAGGCCGTAGGCTCCGCCGGTAGCATGGGCTTGGATGTGTTTCTGTCTTTCAGCCGAAGTGACGATGTTGACGGCTCCGCAAAAGGCGGAGGTGCCGAAGACCCGGGCTGCGGGGCCTTCCAGGATTTCGATGCGTTCGATGTCTTCGATGGCCACGGGGAAGTCTGCCGTCAGGTGGCCGGTTTGCGGGTTGTTGATGTTCACGCCGTTGAGCAGGACGGTAATCTGGTCAAAGGTGCCCCCGCGGATGGAGAGGTCTGTCTGTATGCCCATCGCGCCGCGCTGGCGCACGTCGATGCCTGCGGCATACTTCAGGAGGTCGTTCACACTTTGCACGGGCGCGCTCTCAATCATGGCGCGGTCCAGTACAGTCACCATTCTCGCCGCTTCCTTGTCGGTCAGCGGTACCCGGGTGCCGGTCACTTCGATGCCTTGCATCACCATTTCGCCGTCGGCCAGGTGGTGTTCCGTCTGTGCCGACACGGACTGCGTGTTGGCAAACGTCAGGGTGGAGACGGACAACGTGCAGATGACCACTTCGCGGTGCAGGCTGTTGAACACCGCGTAGGGCTTGTTGGCGAAATGCTTGAAGCGCATCACCGGGCGTTTCCAAGTTTGTTTTTTGTACATAGATTTGATAAATTAGTGAATAAAAAAACGCCTGCCGTTTCCGGTAGGCGTTGCAAAGGTAAGCAAAAATATCGGTTTGCCGGGCGGGGAAGGCGTTATTTCCCCAATCGGTCGTATGCTTCGTCCGTCACGGGTTTCAGCCATTCGTTGGACGTGTTTTCGCCCGGCACTTCGAAGGCGAGGTGGGCGAACCAGCTGTCGGCCGTCGCGCCGTGCCAGTGTTTCACGTTGGCCGGGATGTGGATGACATCGCCCGAATGTATCTGCACGGCTTCCTTGCCTTCCTCCTGATACCATCCGCGTCCGGCCATGCACACCGGCATCTGCCTGCCGCCTTTCGTGGCGTGGTGGATGTGCCAGTTGTTGCGGCAGCGTGGCTCGAAGGTGACGTTGGAGAAGGGCATCTGTTCCTTCGAAACGCGGGCCAGATAGCTGTTGCCGATGAAGTACTGGGCGTATGCCGTGCTCGGTTCGCCGATGGGGAAGATTATCTCATGCTGGAAGGCGGCTTTGCCGTTGTTACCTTCCGTGTCATCAGCCCACACGTCCTTGGCCAGCCTGAAAGCCCCCATGCGTTGGGCTATCTGGCATAGAAGGCGATTTATTTGACGGAAGGAAAATGGGACATGATGTGGTGGGGCATCCAGAAGCAGAGTGCCAGTCCGGCGAGGGCGGCGACGAGCAGGGCGAGGGTCGTCGGGTCTTTCCATGACACGATGAGGGAGGCCCGGCGCATGCGGAGATAAGTCAGGACGTAGCCGGACAACAGGAGGAAGGAGGGTATGCCATAAGTCCATCCGAAGAGCCAGCGTGGCGAGGCAAAATGCCTGTAGAAATCTTCGCCAAGGACCAAAAGCACATAGCCGAGGTAAATTCCGTAGTAGCCCAGGCCAAGAAGCAGCACGACACTCAATGTCTTTTGGAAGGGTTTCTTGCGCCAATAGGTCGCGCCGAGGATGAACAAGGCCTGCAGGGCGTAGGCTTCCAAGATGCAGATGGGAAGATAGATGTCTCCGGCATTTCCTGATGTCCAAGGCACGGGGAAGGAAACCGATACCTCAGGATATAGGAAGTGGATGAAACCGATGCGCGTGAAATCGGCGAGTACGGCGGCGAGGGCAAACAGCGGGAGGGGCACAAGGGAGGTGCGAAGCCAGTGCACGGCAAACTTTTCGGCATCGGAGGCCGGGAGCGTCAGGTCGCCGATGTAGTCGCGGCGGTGCTTGGAGGCGTGGAAGAAGGTGCTGCCGATGAAAGCCAGGTAGAATAGCAGGCAGATGGAAGTTGAAAAGCCGATCAGGCTCCAACTCTCGTCAATGCCCCTTGCGGCTTTCTCCATGAGAAGTTCAGTGTAGAGCCGACTGCCTTTGGCCACGGGTTGCGTCTTCGTGAAGTCAATCCAGATGAACAGCAGCGTCAGGATGCCGTAGGGGATGATGAAGTCGTAGAAAAACTGTCCGCGGTTCTCGGTCCAGTCTTTGCGCAGGTAGTGTATGAAGCGCACGGGGTTGAAAGTGTTTTTGTTCATGATGTGTTTACTTTAGGGTTGTGGAATGTAGGACTTATTGTGCCGTAAGTCGGGCAGCAGTGTCACAGGGAATCCAACAGCAGAGGATCAGTCCGGCAACGGCAACGGCGAGCAAGGCGAGGCTCGTGCGGTCTTTCCATGATACGATGAGCGAGACCCTCCGTATGCGGAGGTAGGACATAACGTAGCCGAACACGAGCAGGAATACGTTCAAGCCGATGCCCAAATGCCCGTAGAATGCTTGCCAGTCGAAGTTTTTCAGATTGGCTTCTTTGACAATGGCAAACATGTTCCAAATGAACAGACCGTAATAGAACGTGCCGAGGAGCATCAATACGCAAAAAGTGGTTTGGAAGGGATTGTTGCGCCAATAGGTCGTGCCGAGGATGAACAGGGCTTGCACGGCATAAGCTTGAAGAAGCTCATTGGGAAGATAGGAATAGTTGAACCACTCTACGGGATAGGCCAAGTCCGTGTTTGGGAAAATGTGATGGATGAGCTCGATGCGTGTGAAGTCGGCCAACATGGCGGCGAGGGCAAACAGCAGAGAAGAAATGAAAGTAGCCTGTAGCCAGCACATCGCGAATTTCTCTGAAGCGGAGACCGGAAGCGTCAGGTCGGTAATGAGATTCTGGCGGAGCTTGGATGCGCGGAAGAAACGGCTGCCGGTGTAAGCTAGGAAGAGTGCGAATACGGTGGCAGTCGTGGCAGAGATGGGGGTGTTCAGGCTTTCGTGTCCTTCTGCGGCCAATGTCAGCAGCACCTTGTAATTGTCGGTCTTCACGGCGATGCCTTGCCGTTCATCATCCAAAGATTGAGTTACATACACAGTCCGACCGTAGTCGATGAACAGGAACAGAGCCGTCAGGAGGACATAGGCTATAAGGAAATGGAATAGATGCCGGATGCCGTTTTCGGTCCAGTTCTTGCGCAGGTAGTGCATGAAGCGCACAGGGTTGAAAGTGTTTTTGTTCATGATGGTTGAAAAAAGTGATTGGGATATTGGACGTAAGGGAAATGCCGGACTATATAGTGGGGCATATAGATGCAGAGGGCAACGGCCACAAGAATGGCCGCGAGGAGGACCAAGGTGGCCTTGTCTTTCCACGAGGGCGGCATCAGACCGCAATGTTTCATGCGGATGTAGGCGAGGACATTGGTAAGCAGGGTGACGGATATGAGGATGTAGAGAATCCATGCGTTGCCCCATGTGGCCGGCGGGTCGCGGTGGAAATATTCCGGCTGGAGGCTTTCCGATGTGAGGGCGTAGGTCGCACAAAGGAAGAAGGTGAGCAGCAGGCAGACTGTCAGCGTCTTGAGGGTCGGATTCTTGCGCCAATAGGTGCTTCCGAACATGAAAAGGCTCTGGAACCCTGTTCCCATAATCAAGGCCAGCACTTTGGTGTCGGTCTCGTAGTCATAGGGCATGACGAAAGAGAAGGCGGCTTCCGGAAAAGTCAGTCGGGTGATGCCGACCCGTGTGAGTTCGGCCAGCCCGGCGGCGCAGTAGAATGTGACTACGGACAGCAGCAGGATGCGGAGCCCGCTGCCAAGGTACCGTTCCAGGTTCGACACGGGGAGGCACAAGTATGCGGCCAGTGCCCGTTTGTCGCGGCTTTCTTTCATGAACTGCCCTCCGGCGAAAATCATGAAGAGGCAGAGGAACACGCCGGAAAACAGACTGATTCCTATCCATGCCTCATCAATGCCTTGGGCGGCTTTTTCCATGAGGTCGGCCATGTGAGAGGTGTGCGGCTGCCCGTGACGGACTGCTTCCAAATCATTGGCTATGTGGTATCTGCTGATAAGGCCATACCAAGTGAAGACGACCGACATCAGCATGTAGAAGACGATGCCGAGGCGAAGGTACGAGGGGAAGGCTTCGCGGCTGTCTTTCCGTATGAAAGCCCAGAAGCGGGCGAGTTTGAAGTGAGTGGTGTGCATAGGGCTATGGTTGGATTTTTTCGAATCGGTTGTTGCAATATTGCCGGTAGAGCGCGGCCAGTTCTTCGGGCGTGATGCCGATGGAGCGGGCTTGCCGGAAGAAGTCGTAGAGTTCTTCGTTCATGAAGGTTTCGCGGCGGAAAGCGCGGATGCGCCCCGCCGCCTCTTGCTCCACGAAGTAGCCGATGCCGCGCTGCATGCGGATGACGGCGCGCGACTGCAGGAAGTCGTAAGAGCGCATGGCAGTGTTGGGGTTGACTTCCACCGTGGCGGCATAGTCGCGCACCGAGGGCAGACGGTCGCCCTCGGCGTAGCGTCCCTGCAGAATTTCGTCGCAGATGCGGTCGGCGATTTGCAGATAGATGGGTTTGCTTTCTTTGAAATTCATGCGCGTGAGGATTGGGATGGGGTACTATGTGTGAGGTCTGTCCGCACAAGCCGCCGGTAGGCAACATACCAGCACAAGGCGGTCAGGACAAGGAGAGAAGAATGCCAACCGGATAGCCAGATGATGGCAACGTCCATGGCTGAGGGATATGCTCGCATGAGGCTGCTGATGCTGTAAACGAGTATGACGGGCAGCATGAGGATGCTGAACTTTCCGAGGACGCGGAGGGGCTTTGCCTTCAGGGTGGACGTGAGCGCCAGAACGGCCTGCCCGAGCAGGGTGAGGGTGAACAGGGTCTGGAAAAACAGTTGCGTGTGCGGGTCGGTTAGGAAGTCGGGGTCGCGGTAGAGAGGGGAGGCCAGGCCGGTGCCGGGGAAAACCGCACGGCAGATGAGGATGCGGGTGAGGTCGGCCGCCCAATAGATGAGCGGGAATGCGACGAGGGAGAAAGGCACGACATAGAGCCACCACCGTGTGAACTTTTCCAGCATGGTCGTGGGGGACAGCAGGAAGCGGAGGGTTTGCCCGCGCGTCAGGGTCTTTGTCCGGAACGTCCTGACGGAGAGGAGCATGAACGCAAAGAATGCGACCGACAGGAATTGTTTGTTGTATCTCCACCCCCGGTCCATCCCCGGCAGCAGTCCTTCGCGCTGGTCGAGCACTGCCTTGACGGGGAGCGTTTCGGCGTAGAGGTCGATGTGGATGGCCGTGAGTGCGATGGCCGTGATGACGTATGCGCCAATCAGGAACATCAGGTAATTGTTCCGCTTTTCGCCCCAGTCCATCCGGAGCAGGGCGGCGAAACGTCGGCGGTTGAAATGTGAGGTATGCATAGAGGTCTTATTTAGAAGCGTAAGTTAAATCTGCTGCTTTCAATCTCCGGTAGATGAGCCACCATGCCAGGCCGGTGCAGAGGAAGGCCGCCATGTCCCATGTGGCGAGAAACATGTTTTTCGGTATGTGCGGTATTCTCCAAGCTATGGAAAAGATTATGAGGGGCAGCAATGAGAACAAACAGAGCAGGTAGCCACAGACACGTTTTGAATTGGTCTTAAATTCAGTAATCCAGATGAATAAGGATTGCGCGCCTCCCATGAGGATAAAGAAACTCACCACCTCCCATGCGCCAAAATTTCCTTCCATTCCGAGGCTGGAAAGGAACGGGAAGGCATAGTGCAGGTCGGGATAGAGTAGGTTGCAGATGACGACCCGTGTCCAGTCGGCCGCAAGGCCGATGGCCATGCTTCCGAAAATGGACAGGGGAAATGCGTGAATCCACAGTAGTGCGAGAATTTCGAGCCGTGACACCGGGAGGGTGAGTGTCCGAATGAGGCTGTTTTTGTCGGAGGCAATTGAAGCCGTGGTCGTGTAGATTGTACAGAACAGACTTGCTACGAAAATCAAGGTTATTTTGACCTCTTTCCAACTGCCGTCTATGCCCTGTGCGATTTGGGCGGAGAGGGTTTGCCATTCGGCTTGCCGCCCAGGTAGCCCAGCCTCCTGCATGACAGTGTGGGCGTGTGCGGCATCGGGCAGCATGTACCAGCACATGTAAGCTACGGCGAACAGATAGAAGAATACTATCATCTTGAAATGGAACTTCCGTCCTTCTGCCCAGCTCATGCGGAGCAGGTTGCGGAATCGTTTGGCAGAAAAAGTGGCGGTTTCCATGGCGGGCTATTTTTCGGGCGTGAAGAGACGGGTCATGATTTCCGGATGCGCCAGCGCACCGTTGAAAAGCAGTTCGAGGTTGATTTCCGAGTCTTTGCCTGCGGGGTTGGCCGCCATGATGTCGAAGCCGTGGGGTGAGGGCGCGGCGAAGTACGCCCCTGCGGCCTCTTGCTCGTTTTCTGTCTGGCCGAAATAGATTTTCTGGCAAATGTCGGCCACCGGGGCATCCATCACGGCGTGTCCGCCGTCGATGATGACGATGTGGTCGAGCAGTTGTTCCACGTCTTTTACCAAATGGGTGGAAATCACGATGCCGCGCTTCTCGTCCATTTCGCGGATGAGCAGTTTGCGGAATTGGCTCTTGCTGGGGATGTCCATGCCGTTGGTCGGTTCGTCCATGATGAGCCACGAGGTGTGGGTGGCCAAGGCGAAACAGACCAACACTTTCTTTTTTTGTCCCATGGATAGCTCGCCCAGTTTGAGGTCTTCCGTCATGTCGAAGGCTTCCAGGTTGCGTCGCAGGCTCTCATGGTCGAATTTCGGGTAGAAGGGCGCGTAAAGCCGCACGTATTTCTCCAGCGAATAGTCCGGCAGGTCAAACTCTTCGGGGATGAGATAGAAGTCGGCAAGCGTGTCGGGGCGGCGCAGGCGCACATTCACGCCATGCAGGCAAGCTTGTCCGGACTGTGGGGTCAGCAGTCCGGTCATGAGGTAGAGCAAGGTGGACTTTCCTGCGCCGTTCTTGCCCAAGAGTCCGTACACGTTTCCTTCCCGTAGCTTCAGGGAGAAGTCGTCAAATACGCGGTTTTTCCGTTTGGGATAACCGAATGAAAGGTGTTCGATGGTCATCATACGCTTTTATTCTTTATCTGTTGTTGGTGTATTAGTCCTTTAGTACACTGCAAATATAGTCTGCCTCTTTGAAACGTCCAAGTGTTTCTCTGGATTTTAACATAAAAAAACGCGGGCATTGCCTTGTTATCAGGCGATGTCCGCAATGTCTGTAGGTTTGAAAATATTATCCGTAGATATAGCAACACCCGGTTTCAAAGCCTGAAACTCCAGTGTTTTGTGCCATCCGATGTGATGTACGCACAAGGCTGGCAAATTGCGGAAATCATTTATAGTTTTGCAATGTTTTCCACTGTGAGTCCGGTGGCTTGGGCTATGGCTTCTACGGGCAAGCCCATCTCTTTGAGGTTACGGGCTATTCCTTCCTTTTCTTTTTCCCTGCCTTTTGCCAGTCCTTGTTCTAGTCCTTGTTCCAGTCCTTGTTCCAGTCCTTGTTCCAGTCCTTGTTCCAGTCCTTGTTCCAGTCCTTTTTCCAATCCTTGTTCCCAGCCTTCCTTATATCTGCGCGATATACTATTGATAAGGGTGCGTTCCACACTGATAGCGTCCCAAAATTCATCGTATCCCTGTAGCTCTGCGGCGGTGAAGGCGGATTCCTCCACTTCGACCAGTGCCTTGTGGGTTTCTGGGTTGTCCAGTAGTTCCTGCGGTGCATGGCGGGTTTGTTCTGAGATTTCGGTGAGGAATCTGAGCCAAAGCACCTGCATCTTCTTTTCGGCGTAGGTGTGCGGGGTGAACTTTGGCAGCTCGATGAACACTAGATGTAGCCCGTCAATGACCTTGTCCGTGTGCTCGCTGTGCACCAGCCGGTAGTAGTGGTAGTAATTCTTCAGTTCCGGCTCGAAGATGTCATTAACCAGGTTGAGGGAATAAACGGGGTGCAGCAGTTCGTAGTCGTATCCCTTTTTCAGTTGGCGCACGTAGGCTTTGGAAGCGTTGAAGAGAACGCGGTTTTGGAATTCCTTTGACCACACCATCTGCATCTCCACGATGAACTGTCGGCCGCGCGCGTCCTTGCAGCGCACGTCCACGATGCTGTTCTTGCGCACCGGGGTATCGGGTACCATTTCGGGAGAAAGGTATTCCACGTTCCGCACTT
The DNA here is from genome assembly GCA_944321565.1 of uncultured Paraprevotella sp. Lineage (GTDB taxonomy): Bacteria > Bacteroidota > Bacteroidia > Bacteroidales > Bacteroidaceae > Paraprevotella. The sequence goes on from CALULT010000007.1 coordinate 63,229, forward strand.
CTTCCTCCGGCTTTTCGAAAGGCAGCAGGGCGTTGAGCAAGCTGATGACCAGGTCGGGATGTTCGCCGAAGACTTTCTTGAAAGTCAGGTCGGCCTTGGGATCCAGGTATTTCATGGCGTTTGTTCCTTTATGATATGTCCATGGTGCAAAGATAATGCAAACAGGGCGCAGGGCAAAACAAATCCTTGTGTTTTTGGGTGTGGTATCCTTTTGTTTTCATGTGGTGCAGTTATTGTATGGGCGTATTCCCCGTATTTTCCGTTACCTTCACGTGTTTTTCTTTCAAAAATAGTGATTTTATTCGTGTTGTCCAAGCTTAAAAGAAAGTAAAATCGTATCTTTGCAAACATTGGAGTAGAAAAGGATATGGAACGGAAGGCAATTACGGTCAGCGATGCGCGTTTGCGCGAGGCGGCGGCACAGGGGATGGATGAGTTTCTGCAGGTGTTCATTGAGCGTTACAAGGAAGTCATCGGAGGCGAGCTGAACGCGGAGAACATGGGCTTGCTGAACGGGGAACAGATTTCGTTGCTGGCCTATGCAATTTTCCGTGAAGAAGTAATGGACGGCGGATTTATCCAGTTGATTTATAACGGTTACGGCCCGTTTATCTTTGACAATCCTTTTGCCAAGGCCATGCGCATGATGGGAGCCACGGAGCTGGCTAAACTCATTAATAAGGGGAAGAAACTGTATGTCAAGTATAAGGCTGAACTGACACGGGAGCGGACGGACGAGGAGTTCATGGGGATGTTTGAGCAATATCCGAAGTTTGACGACTTGGACGATGCTTTCGTGGAAATGGAAGAAGAGGTGACGGCCACGCTGGCGTGTTACGTGGACGAACACTTGGACGTGTTCGCGGAGATCGTGAAGGAATAAGAGGAATATGGCAGAAAAGAAGACGAAGAACAAAGCGGTGAACATCAAGAACAAACGGGCTTCGTTTGATTTCTTGTTGTTGGACAAATATACGGCCGGCATCGTGCTGACCGGTACGGAAATCAAATCCATCAGGGCGGGGAAGGCCAGCCTGGTGGATACGTTTTGCTTTATCCACAACGGAGAAATGTGGGTGAAGAACATGTATGTGGCTGAATACTCGTATGGGTCGTACAATAACCATTCCACGCGGCGCGACCGCAAACTCCTGCTCAACAAGACGGAAATCAGGAAGTTGCAGGCGGAGATGAAAACGCCGGGGTATTCCATTGTGCCCACGTTGCTGTTTATTGATGAGAACGGGCGGGCGAAATTGGACATTTACCTGTGTCGGGGCAAGAAAGAGTACGACAAGCGGCAGACGTTGAAAGAGAAAGAAGACCGGCGCGAGATAGACCGGCAAATCAAACGCTATTAGGATGACACTACAGGAAGTTATCAAGGAACGGATTTTGGTGTTGGACGGTGCGATGGGCACCATGATACAACGTTACGGATTGTCGGAAGCCGACTTCCGGGGTGAACGGTTTAAGGATGTGTCCGGACAAATGGCAGGCAACAACGACTTGTTGTGCCTGACCCGTCCCGACGTGGTGGCCGACATACACCGCAAGTATTTGCTCGCGGGAGCGGATATCATCGAGACCAACACGTTCAACGCACAGCGCATTTCCATGGCGGATTACCATGTGGAAGGTTGTTGTCGTGAAATCAACTTGGCTGCTGCGCGGCTGGCCCGTAAATTGGCCGACGAGTTCACGGCCATGGAGCCCGCCCGTCCGCGTTTCGTGGCCGGTTCCGTCGGGCCTACCAATAAAACTTGTTCCATGAGTCCGGACGTGGAAAATCCGGCCTATCGTGCATTGGCGTTCGATGAACTGGCCGCAGCCTACCGGGAGCAGATGGACGCTTTGTTGGAAGGAGGGGTGGACGCGTTGTTGGTGGAAACCATTTTCGACACGCTGAATGCCAAAGCCGCCATCTATGCGGCGGAAGATGCCATGCTGGCCGCAGGGAGGAAAGTGCCGTTGATGTTGTCGGTCACAGTGTCGGACAAGAGCGGGCGGACGCTTTCGGGGCAGACATTGGAGGCTTTCCTGGCTTCGGTTTCGCATGCCGATATTTTTTCGCTGGGGTTGAATTGTTCGTTCGGGGCGCACGACCTGTTGCCTTTCGTGGAGGTCTTGGCCCGTCGTTCACCTTATTATATATCAGTATATCCGAATGCCGGGCTGCCCAACAGTTTGGGGCAATATGACCAGACTCCCGGACAGATGGCTGAAGAGATGAAGTTTTTTGTGGACAACGGGTGGGTGAACATTATTGGCGGTTGTTGCGGAACCACGGACGAGTACATCGCCCGTTTCCAGGCTTTGGCCGCGCAGGGGCATCCGCACGTGCCTGCGGAAAGACCTGTGACATTGTGTCTGAGCGGGCTGGAACTGTTTGAACAAACGCCGGAAATCAAGTTCGTGAACGTGGGCGAGCGTTGCAACGTGGCCGGTTCGCGCAAGTTCCTGAGGCTGATAAAGGAGAAGAAATATGATGAGGCGTTGGACATCGCCCGCAAGCAAGTGGAAGACGGCGCGATGGTCATAGACGTGAACATGGACGACGGCCTTCTCGACGCACGGCAGGAGATGGTGACGTTCCTGAACTTGCTGGCTTCAGAGCCTGAGATTTCCCGTGTGCCGGTCATGATTGACTCTTCCAAATGGGACGTTATCACGGCGGGGCTGAAGTGTGTGCAAGGCAAAGGCATTGTCAATTCCATCTCCCTGAAAGAGGGAGAGGAGGTCTTTTTGGCACATGCCCGCGAGGTGAAACGCCTCGGGGCGGCGGTCATCGTGATGGCTTTTGACGAACGCGGACAAGCAGACACTTACGAGCGGAAAGTGGAAGTCTGTGCCCGTGCTTATCGCCTGTTGACGGAATGTGTGGGCTTCAATCCCCATGACATCATATTTGACCCGAACGTGCTGGCTATTGCCACCGGCATGGCGGAACACGATCGTTATGCGGTGGATTTTATCCGTGCGGCGGAGTGGATTCGCACCCATCTGCCCGGGGCGCATGTGAGCGGCGGGGTGAGCAACTTGTCGTTCTCATTCAGGGGAAACAATTATATCCGCGAGGCGATGCATGCCGTGTTCCTCTACCATGCCTGCCGTGCGGGGATGGACATGGGCATTGTCAATCCGGCCACGAGCGTGATGTATGGTGACATCCCGGAAGACATTTTGGAGGTGGTGGAAGATGTGGTGCTGGCCCGTTGCCCGGATGCGGCGGAGCGTTTGATTGGGCTGGCCGGAAAATTGAAAGCTGCGGATGAGGCCGGGGCTGTGGGCGAAGTGAAGAAAGCGGATGCCTGGCGCATGGGCGGTGTGGAAGAACGCCTGCAGCATGCTTTGGTGAAAGGCATCGACACGTTCCTGCAGGAAGACTTGGACGAGGCCGCGAAGTGCTATTCCCATGCCGTCGATATCATCGAGGGGCCGCTCATGCGGGGCATGAACACGGTGGGCGAGCTTTTCGGGGCTGGCAAGATGTTCCTGCCCCAAGTGGTGAAAACAGCCCGCACGATGAAGAAAGCCGTGGGCATCCTGCAGCCGCGCATCGAGGCGGAGAAGCAGGAAGGTGCGGCGCGGGCCGGACGAGTACTGGTTGCCACGGTGAAGGGCGACGTACACGACATTGGCAAGAATATCGTGTCGGTGGTCATGGCCTGCAACAACTATGAGATTATTGATTTGGGCGTGATGGTGCCTGCCGGGGAGATTGTGGCGAAAGCGTTGGAACAGCATCCCGACCTCATCGGGCTGAGCGGACTGATTACACCCAGCTTGGAAGAGATGGTGCACGTGGTCTCTGAATTGCGGCGGGCGGGCATTTCTGTTCCCGTGATGATTGGCGGGGCCACGACCAGTCGCTTGCACACGGCGTTGAAGATAGCCCCCGCCTATGACGGGCCTGTCATTTGGGTGAAGGATGCTTCGCAGAACGCGCTCGTGGCCGCCCGTTTCCTGAATCCCGAAACCCGCGATGACGCTTTCGAGGCTTTGAAAAAGGAACAACAGGGGATGCGCGAAAAAGAGTCGTGCAAACAGGAGCGGGATGTAGTGCCGCTGGAAGAAGCCCGCAGGAACCGTTTGAACCTTTTTGAGGCGTGAGGCCCTTTGCCAATGATGTCGTTTTGCGTGAACGAAAGGCGATTCTCACATAGCTTTTGCCAAATCGCTCATTGGCGAATGGCCAAAGGGTGATACCTGCTGTTACGGTTGGTCGTGTGCATGTCTTTTGTAGGCCGATGGCGTAAGCCCGGTTGTTTTTTTGAAAATGCGGTTGAAGTAGGCCTGGTTATCAACCCCCAGGTGATAAGCGATTTCTAATTAAAATGTTTGTCGGTTAAAATTCCATAAAGCAGAGCTTGGGCGTTGCTTTTCTCAATTATTCTATTTGATGTTTCAAATAAAGTCCATACATTTGTGCTAACAGGGTTGTTAGTCTGATTGGATAAACTTAAATGTTATGCGGTATGGATAAAGAATTTAATCAGTCACAAGATACAGAGTCAAGAATCCTGCAAGCTGCTGAAAAGGAGTTTTTTGAGAAAGGTCTTGCCGGGGCAAGGACGGCATCTATTGCAGAAGCGGCAGGTGTAACCCATGCCATGCTGCATTACTATTTCCGCACGAAAGACAAACTTTTCGAGCGAATTGTCACGGAGAAAATGAATATGTTGGAGAAAATGGTGTTGAGTGCTATTGGAGACAACAATTTGCCATTGGAAGATAGAATCCGCCAAGGCGTTGAACATCACTTCGACTTTATCGCAGCCAACCACGAGTTGCCGAGGTTTCTTGTGAATGAAGTTTACGCACATCCGGAACGGCTTGAAATGATGAAGGTGAATATGCAGGATATAGCCGGTGAAATGTTGAATAATCTCCAGCGCGAGATTGACGAATACGCTGCCAAAGGACTCTGTCAACAGGCCGATGCCAAGATGTTACTGATCGACATCGTGTCGCTCAATGTCTTTCCGTTCATGGCCGCTCCCATCATCAGCGAAATAACCGGGAACACGTATGAAGATTATGACGGATTCCTGGCTATACGTAAAAAAGAGAATGTAGAAACCATTTTGAGAAAACTTAAAATCCATTGATTATGTTGAAACAGTATCTGTTCTTGGCACTGTCGCTGTTTACGGGTGTCCATTTGTCTGCCCAGGTGACATTGGAAGAGTGTGTCAAGCTTGCGCAAGACAACTATCCGCTCATCCGGAAGTATGATTTGCTGAACCAAACGAAAGAAGTGAACCTGTCGGACATCAACAAGAGTTGGCTGCCGCAAATCAATGTATATGGGCAAGGAACCGTGCAGAATGAGACTCCCTCATTTCCTGAATCGTTGTCCAGGATAATCTCTCAAACAGGCATGTCCATTTCCGGATTAAACGAATGGCAATATAAAATAGGTGCTGACATCAACCAAAACATCTGGGATGGAGGCGTGTCGAAAACCGGGCGGAAGATAGAACGCGCCGAAGATGCGGAACGGCAGGCTGCTTTGGATGTCCAGCTTTATGCCATCCGTGAGCGAGTGGAAAATCTCTATTTCGGCATCCTGCTCATTGAGGAACAGGCCAAACAGACCCGGAACATGCAAACTTTGCTCCAAAGCAACTTGGACAAGTTGCGGAGTATGTTTGAGAACGGCGTCGCCATGCAAAGCGACGTGGACATGGTGGAAGCGCAATATCTCAGCACCGCCCAACAGCTCACGCAGGTAGAAAGCACGGCGAGAAGCTACCGGAAAGTATTGGGGATATTCACGGGCAAAAGCCTCGTCGGGCAGGAATTGGTGAAACCGGACACCTCCATTCCCCAAGACTTGTTGCCCGGCCGTCCCGAATTAAAGCATTTCGAAGCACAGCTGCAAACCAATGAAGCAAGGAACTTGGGGCTCACGGCAAGTACGATGCCCAAAATCGGACTGTTCGCCCAGGCTTATTACGGTTATCCGGGATTCGACTATTTCGAGAGCATGATGAACCGAGACCTTTCGTTCAACATTCTTGCGGGAGTGAAAGTGTCATGGAACATAGGAGCATTTTACACAAAGAAGAACAACAGGCGGAAACTGCGCCTTTCATCGGACAACATAGCGGTGGAACGCGACGTGTTCCTGTTCAATACGAAAATGCAGACCCGGTCGCAGCTTGACCATATCGACGAGCTGAAAGCTGTAATGAAAGAGAATGACCGAATTGTGGAACTTCGCACCAATGTGCGGAAAGCGGCAGAATCCCAACTTGACAACGGGGTCATTGATGCCACAGACTTGCTCACCAAGCTGACAGACGAGAAACAGGCCCGTCTCAACGCGTCCTACCAAGAAATCCAATTTCTCCAAAGCATTTACCAACTTAAATATACATTGAACAAATGAGAAAGACAGCATTAGAAACTGTTTTGAAATTATCGTGCGATGATTTGGGATGAGTTTTCGAGCCAGATGCAAATGGCCGGAAAATCGCCCAAAGCACACACGGAAATGAGTACATCAAGCAGGAAAAGACTTTTTGTAGAAATGTTTGGCGCGCACTGCGGCCGTGGAACGTTTGCGAGGCATGGGCGAATGGTTGGCGTGTTTCGGTGAAACGGCCTATGGGACGATGGCCGGCGATGTGTCTCCCGTTTTTTAGTCTCTCCTGTTCGATGTTATGGTTTAAGTCGATATAATGCAACATTTTGGAAATATTGTGCAATGAAAAAGCAAAGCGAAAAGTTTATCTTTGCCATGTGATTAGGAGTATTTGTGAATAAACTTACGTGTAGGACTTATGAAGCATCATTCTTCGTTTTTGAGAATTCCGGTAAAGAGCTTCCTGGTTGTCGTGGCAGCCGGGATGTGTTTGCCTGCATCTGCACAATCCGGTACGCAGGGTGACATGAACTCTGTGGCTTCACCGAAGGGAACGGACGTGTTCCAGCCCGAGTCTTTTTCGGACAACACGGTGACCCGATATACTTCCCGCGACATGCGCTTCACCACCAAGGGTAATGATTTCTATGCCATTGTCCTGAATGGGTAGGCCGACGACGTGCTGGTCAAATCGCTGGACGCGGCGACAATCGGAGATGCGAAAATCAAGCGTGTCGGGCTTTTGGGCTTGAAAGAGAAGTTGCGCTGGGAGCAGACCGGCGAAGGGCTTAAAATTTATTTCCCTGCGCAGAAACCTTGTGAGTATGCTTATTCTTTCAAGATTTCATTCAAGGGGGAAGTGGGGAAGAACCTGAAGTCGGAAGCTTCGGACGAAGTGATGAAACATGGCGTATAGCGTTATGTATATATATAGGTACTCAAGTTTCGGATTTAGGAATGGATATGAAATAATTGCATAAAAAAGGCTTTGAGTATTTCCGCGTATCGCGGA
>CALULT010000008.1 GCA_944321565.1 uncultured Paraprevotella sp.
CGATTCTTCTTTTCCATAATAAAAACACATTTAGTTATTACTTATAAATGTGTCTACCTATGTCAGTAGAAGACATCATCATTCCTGCCACTGTTTTATGACGCTTTAAATGAAAAAGCCGTGCAGTAGTTTTGAGAAAAAAGTTTCTAAAACAAAATCAAATGCAGTGTGATTCCAACTGAAAATTTGTACATTTGCAAAGCGACTTACTGAATGAATCTATAATATTCGATGGCAATAATAAAACAAAAGATATGGGCACGAACTATACAGACAATGAAACATATAGACGCATTCATTTCGCTGTAATGGCGATAGAAAGCGGAGCACGCAAGTTGGGCATTTCCGGCAAGGAGATGCACGACAGGCTGCAGAAACAGGGATTGATACATCGCCGCCTTATCAAGCGGTATGAAGACCTTCATACCCAAAGTCTTGACTGGGTGGCTGACGACATCAGTGAAACTCTATTAAATTGGGAGGCGGAAGTATGATTACACTATTTCATGGGTCATACACGCCAGTACAAGTGCCATTGGTAAAACTGGGCAGGAAGAAAGTGGATTTCGGGCAAGGATTTTACCTTACCAAACTGCGCAAGCAGGCAGACTCATGGGCTAAGGCAATAGCGGAAAGAAAAGGCCGTAATGCCCAACCGACAGTCTCCACATTTTCGTTCGACTTTGATGCTGTAAAGTCGGGCAGATATAGGATAAAGACATTTGAGAGTTACAATCTTGAATGGTTGGAATATGTGGTGGATTGTCGTAGAGGCGGCATGAAGCAGCAACAATATGATGTGGTCGAAGGCGGCATAGCCAATGACAATGTCATCGATACGGTTGAAGACTATGAAAACGGCATTATCACAGCAGAACAAGCGTTAGGACAGTTGAGATACAAGGAGGTGAATCATCAGATTTGCATCTTAAACCAAGACATTGTAGATAAGCATCTTTCATTTACTTCGTTTGAAATACTGGAAAAGGAGGACTAATTATGAGAGACACCGTACTTTGGCGCAAACAGAGCCGTATAATCATGAAGTTGGCCGATGTTTTGCAAATAGACGCAGAACGGGCACTTGACCTTTTTTATTCCACGAAAGTCTATCAGCAGTTGGCAGATTCGAAATATGGCCTACAGTTGATGAGCGATGACTATATCTTGGAGGAATTGATTGAAGAATTAAGAGAACCGAATTAAAGCAAGAGCCTGTTTAAATTTTCCAATAAGGTGATATGTCAGGTCTCTTTTGAGTTTGTTTCCCCGATTTTATGCGTCAGATAGCCGCTATCCTCCTTATATATGGATTTTCCAAGCATCATTGGTTACCTGTCCAAATATCATTGGATACTTTACCATTTATTCAATAATCATGGGCTGTTTATTATTGGATACTTTCGCAACCAAGTTTTCGGCACCACCTCTCATTCAAGGCATGGGCAAGCCCCACCCCTACGATGTTGGCAAAATATCCTTCCCTTTTTCTTGCATTTGTTATACAGATAGCATACCTTTGCACAACAAATCCTCTAAAAAACAACTGCTTTATGGGAACAACAAAAGACCGCAAAATCACCGCATTCCGGCTGAGGGCCTCCCTGTTGGAGCGCCTCAAACAGGATGCCAAACAGCAGAACCGCAGCCTGAACAACTACGTGGAGACGCTGTTGATGGACGCCACTTACCGCAAGCCAAACGCTGAAACGATGGCGGCCATTGAGGAAGCACGTTCAGGGAAAGAACTGGAAACATTAAACGTGGACAATTTCAAGGATTTTGTCGCTTCGCTTTGACCCTATGAAGATTTTGAAAGTGACCAGCCGTTTCAAGAAAGATTTGAAGCGCATCCAAAACAATCCCCGCCGCATTGCCAATGTAGAAACTGTCCTGAAATTACTACGGGACACGGGCACCGTTCCGCAGCACTACCATCCCCACATGCTCACCGGCAACTATGCCGGGTGCATGGAGTGCCACATCGAAAGCGACTATCTCCTCATTTGGATAGACGAGGCAGAGCAAATCATCAAGCTGCTCCGCCTCGGCAGTCATTCGGAACTGTTCTAAACCTCTTTCTTCTTGGCAAATACCAAGATTTTGCGAACGTAAGTGCTTATTATTCATAAGCGGCTTTTTCGTAGGCAATTATATTTCAGATTCCAAGCACTTTTTGCAATTTTTCCACTTCACGCTGGATTTGCAGTCCGGCGTAACAAAACAGAATACTTTATGACGCTTTAAATGAAAGAGCCATGCAGTAGTTTTGAGAAAAGCAGTAGAGGATTTGGAGCCAGCCCGGAAATCAGCTTGCATCGACATGTCTTATAATTGGGAAAAGCAAACCATATAGCTTACTTCTTTGTACGATTACTAATCGTACACGTGTACGATCTATAATCGTAACGCCGCACGATTAGTAATCGTACAAAGAAGTCAGTTATCTGCATCAGGTGCATAAGACTATTGCCTCGTTTCCCGCAACCGATTTTTCAGACTGATTCGTTTGTTTGCCCCCCTCGCGGACATCCATAGCCAATAAAAACAACAGAGCCGAACATCACTGCTCAGCCCTGCGTCCTAACTTAACTAATATATGAAAAAACCTATTAAAAAAAATACCTCCTTACCCATACAGGTAGCGTAAACGCTCCTTCACCTTTTCTGTGGCTTTCCTCACATTGTATTCCACAGAACGCCACGTCAGATTCATGTTCTCGGCCACCTCGCGATAGCTTTTCCCTTCCAAGCGGATTTCGCTGAAAGCCACCCGCTCCGTCCAAGGCAAATGATACACCGTCTGCCCGATAATGCGGAACAGTTCCTTTTGGCAAAGTGAAGCCAATTCATCGTCCGAAATGCGGTCGGCCGTCTGCTTCATATAATCCTTGGCATCCTCCAACCGTTGCCTGCGGCGCACGATGTCCAAACATTTCCGACACACCATGGAATAGAACAAGCCCGACACATTCATTTCCGTCTTCAAACGGTCTTCTATTTCCAACAAGCGCAGCAAAACATCACCTACCACGTCGCGCGCTTCCTCTACATCATATAAGAAAGAAGCCGCATAACGCACAGCCGATTGATAATGCGTCTCGAACAGTGTCTGATAGTCGAATCCTTTATCCATTGTTTCCACGGTTTATCTTTAAGCATTGCAAAGATAGGCACTGGAAACAAGACCCTACTGCACAAAATGTTGTTACGATACGCACAATCGGTTGCAATGCTGCTAAAAACAACATTTCGTGCATACGGAAACAACATTTCATGCAGCTCTTTGTGGGGAATGTAACAAAAACCCGTATTTTGTGATACATTTAAAAAGTTTTTTTGCTACCTTTGTTTGTAAATAACCTACGAAATAATGAAAAACTTTTGGAGTTATATTGCCCTACTTGTCTTTTTTTTCCTTCCACAAGACGCCTATCCATCCATGGCACAGTTCAAGTTGCTGAACACAAACGACGGGCTCTTCAACAACCAAGTGCGTTTCCTCACACAACTGGAAGACGGAAGAATATTAGCGTACACGGAAGGCATGTTCAACATCTATGACGGCCACCGCTTCGAACCGCTTGCCTGCGACTTGAACCACACCCTGCCTTTGGGCATGCACAACGTCTGTACGGCATACGACGGCGGAGACGGACTGCTGTGGGCAAAAGACTACTACCGGCTTTACCTAATTGACACCCGTACGCAAAGATTCCGCCTCGACCTAAAAGAGCGTTTCCAGGCATCACGGCTCAAAGAACCGCTCAACGACTTCATTCTCGACAAAGACAAAAAAGCATGGCTGATTACCGCCAACGGAGCTCTTTACCGGTATGACTGGCAACACCCGGCCAGCATGATATACCAACCCACCACCGAAGAAAAAAAGGCAGGCATCAAAGCAACAGACGTCATACAGGCCGGGGCATTCCATCTGATATTCCTCAACACGGGCAAAATGCTATGCTGGGAAGAAAAAAGCGGGCGCATCATAGGAGAAGACCTCACGACCGCCACCAACTATCCGGCAGAAACATTCCGCACGGCATGGCTGCAAACCGACGAACAACACCTGCTTGTTTCTGTCAGCCACACGGAAGGGTATGTTTACCTATATAATATATACACCCGCCAATGGAAAACCATCCTGAAAGGCGAAGCCATCAACGACATCAAAAAAGACCAGTCCGGATGTTTCTGGCTGGGAGGGAACAACGTGCTCATCAAGCTTTCACGCGATTATGAGGTCGTAGAGAAACTTGATAAATTCGGGATTGCAAACGATGGAAGCCAAGTGCAAGACTTCATCATGTCGATCCTGATAGACAAAGACCAAGGGTTATGGCTCGGGACAGGAAGCACCGGCATATTGAAAAAGTTGTCAAGCAACCATTATGTGGAATATTATGCCAACACCGCCACGTCGGACGAGGACGGAAAAATCATCCGTTGCCTCGCCCCATACGATCAAAAGCAGCTGTTGATTGGCACCTTTCGCGGATTTTTCCTGTTCGACACCAAGCAAAAGACCTACCGGCCATTCCTGCATGACCTTTCCGACTGCTATTGCTACAATATCCAAAAAGACACGCAGGGGCGTTTCTGGCTCTGCACACGACAAGGCCTGTTTTGCCTGCAAGAAGACCACGCCACGCGGAAAGACGAAGAAATCACCAAGAATCCGTCCTTCAAAACTGTCAGGTTCTGCCTTCCGCTGGCGGACGGGAAGATGCTGGCCTGCTTCAACCTGAAAGACTTATATCTGTATGACCCCCAAAAAGGGCAAAGCATCCGCCTTGCATCGGAACATCCGGCTTTGGCCCGGAGCCGGGTAATGAGTTTTGCCGCAGAATTTGCCCCGGGAAAGTTACTCATCGGCGGGCAAGGAGGACTTTTCGAATATGACACGGCTCATAACACCATGAAATCAGTCCCGTGGATGGCGCCATGGGAAAAATACAGCACGAAATACAATTGCGCATACGCGGAAAACGGGATTATCTGGATAGGCACACAAAACGGGCTCATCCGGCACGACAGCCGCAAAGGGGAAACCATCCGGTTCGGCACGTCTGAAGGATTGCCAAACAACTGCATACAAGGCATCACGGCAGATCAAGGCGGTAACTTATGGGTATCCACGTCAAACGGCATCGCCCAAATCACCCCTTACGAAAAAGAAGGGAAATATTCCATCGCCAAACTGTGCAGTCAAGACGGCGTACAACCCGGGGAAATGATGGAACAGTCCATCACGTCCATGCCCAACGGCCATATTTACGCCGGAGGCATGAATGGCATCACGGACATCCCCTCGGAATCCACCGACCATTCATCCGCACATCTTGTTCCTACCCTCATGGGGCTGCGCATCATGAATCAAACCATCAACAACGAAGGCATGTTCCGCGGACGCCTGTTGTTACCCGAAGGATTCTCCTACACCCGCAACCTTCGGCTTCGTTATGACGAGAACTTTCTTGAATTCCGGTTCTCGGCCCTCGACTACGACACCCCGCAACACACACGCTACCGTTACCGGCTGGAAGGGCTGGACAAGACATGGCATTATACTGCCACCTCAGACGGTATCTGCAGGGCGACCTACACCTCCCTGACTCCTGGAGAATATACCTTGGAAGTCCAGGCAGCCATGGGAAACGCACCGTGGGGAAAAGCATCTGAATGGACAATCACCATACTGCCTCCATGGTGGAAAACATGGTGGGCCTATACCTTATATATAATAGCCGCGCTTCTCGCCCTCTATTATGTCATAGAACTATACTTTGCCTATAAACGTTCCCTCTTGAAAGCAGAACAGGAAAACCTGGAACGCCAAAAAGAACAACAACTGGACGAGCTCAAATTCCGGTTCTTCACGAACATCAGTCACGAGTTCCGAACCCCGTTGGCACTCATCATCACCCCGCTAGAACTGCTTATCCGCAACACCAAAGACGAACTGCTGAAAAAAGACATGGGAAAAATCCTGGGAAATGCAAAAGACTTGCTCAAGCTGGTCAACCAATTGCTCGACTTCAGGAGACTTGAACAGAAAGGGGAACGGCTGAAACTATCCACCGTGCATCCCTTGTCCTTCATCAAAGGGTGCGTGGAGCCGTTCATGGAAATAGCAAACGGAAAGCACATCGGACTTTCCTGTGAATGCCGGTTTGATGAAGAAGACACATTCAACCTGGACAGGGAAAAGATTGTGCGCGTGATGAACAACCTTATCTCCAATGCACTTAAATTCACTCCCGAGGGAGGATTTATCAGCGTAGATGCCGAATGGCAAGAAGCAGACCCTGACGCTAAACACACCGCAGGCATACGCATCCGCGTGAGCGACACCGGATGCGGCATCAAAGAAGAAGACCAAGCCCACATCTTCGACCGTTTCTTCCAAAGCGAAAACAAACAGTCGCAGCACTTGAATACAGGAAGCGGCATCGGGCTGCACCTCACCAAAGGATACGTGGATCTGCACAACGGCCAAATCAGCGTGGAAAGCGCACAAGGGAAAGGCACCACCTTTTGCATCACATTGCCGTGGCACGACCTCCCGGCAACAGCCCCTGAAGAAGACGCAAAAGAAAACGGGGAAAAAATGCCCGACTCCAACCTTACGCCAGCAAGCGAAGAAAACGGAAAGCACACGACAATCCTCATCGTGGAAGACAATGCGCAATTCCACACCTTCATGCAAGACTTGCTCAGCCGGGACTACCACATATTGACGGCCGAAAACGGCAAAAAAGGTTTGGAAATGGCCAGGGAACATAATCCCGACCTCATCATCAGCGATGTCATGATGCCTGTGATGGACGGACATGAGTTTTGCCGGAAAATCAAACACGACATGAAATGCAGCCACATCCCCTTCATCCTGCTCACCGCCAAGAATTCATCCGAAAGCCGCAGCGGAGCTTACGACGCCGGTGCTGATTCATTCATCGCCAAGCCGTTCGACATCGACGTGTTGGCCAGCCGCATCCGCCAGCTTCTGGAACAAGAAAAGAAAAGGCGCAAACGCTTCAGTGAGGAGCTTCAGATTGAGCCGAAAGACATCGCCATCACGCCGATTGACGAACAGCTGCTTGAACGCGCCGTGAAATGCGTGGAGAAAAACATGGGCAACACGGAATACACCGTGGACCAGCTCAGTGCGGATGTCGGCATCGAACGCAGCGTGTTGTGGCGGAAACTCCAAGCCCTCGTGGGGCAGTCGCCTTCTGAGTTCATCCGCTCCCTGCGCCTGAAACGCGCAGCGGAACTTTTGGCCACCGGACGTTATTCCGTGCAGGACATTTCGTGGAAAGTCGGCTTCAACACACCGCGCTATTTCTCGTCTTATTTTAAAGAGATGTTCGGGGTGACGCCATCCCAATATGCCAAGAAAGACAAGCCGTCCGCCCAATAGCGGACAAACTCATTGTTTGTAACGGTCGTTCCACAGCCGCACCATGCGTTCGTGCAACTTGGCTTCCGCGGCATTCTCTTGCGCATGCCAGATGCGCCTGTCTTTCACCTCGTCCGGAAGGAACTGCTGCTTCACGAAATGTCCCTCGAAGTCGTGGGCATACTTATATTCCTTTCCGTAGCCCAGTTCCTTCATCAACTGGGTGGGCGCATTGCGCAAATGCAAGGGCACGGGAAGGTTGCCGGTTTGCCGCACCAGTTGCAAGGCATCGTTAATGCCCATGTATGCCGAATTGCTTTTGGGGCTTGTGGCCAGATACACGGTAGCCTCCGCCAACGGGATTCGCCCTTCCGGCCATCCGATTTTCATCACGGCGTCAAACGCGGCGTTGGCCAACAACAACGCGTTGGGATTGGCCAGCCCGATGTCTTCGCTGGCCGAAATGACCAAGCGGCGGGCTATGAACGAAGGGTCTTCCCCGCCTTCTATCATCCGCGCCAACCAATACAAGGCTGCGTCCGGATCGCTTCCGCGTATGCTCTTGATGAATGCCGAAATGATGTCGTAGTGCATCTCCCCTCCTTTGTCGTATGCGAGGGGATTTTGTTGCAACCGCTCGGCCACGACGTTGTCGGTAATGATGACGTGGTCTGTCCCGTCGGCCTCCACCACCAGCTCCAGAATGTTCAAGAGCTTACGGGCATCGCCACCGCTGTATCTAAGCATGGCATCGGTTTCGCGGAACTCGATTTGTTTGGCTTTCAGGATGGCATCTTTTTCAACGGCATTCCGCAACAGTTCTAGTAAGTCGTCCTTGGTCAGGCTCTTCAGCACGTAGAGCTGGCAACGCGACAGAAGCGGACGAATCACCTCGAAAGACGGATTCTCCGTCGTGGCACCGATGAGCGTCACCGTACCCTGTTCCACGGCACCCAGCAGGGAGTCTTGTTGCGACTTGCTGAAGCGGTGGATTTCGTCAATGAACAATATCGGGCTGGCCTGGGAAAAAAAGCGGTTGTGCTTCGCCTTTTCTATCACCTCGCGCACTTCCTTCACTCCGCTCGTCACGGCACTCAACGTATAAAAAGGTGTCTCCAGCTTGTGCGCGATGATTTGCGCCAACGTGGTCTTGCCTACGCCCGGAGGCCCCCACAGGATAAAGGAAGAAATGCGTCCCGAGTCAATCATCTTGCGCAAGACCGCTCCCGGACCGACCAAATGCTTCTGTCCCACGTAATCGTCCAACGTGCGGGGACGTAATCTTTCTGCCAAAGGTGCTCCCATTTTCCAAAAAGTTTAAAAGTCAAACTGCAAGACGAACCTCACACCGTTCTTCTTCACGTTAGGCAAATCCAAGTAATTCAACCTCCTCACATAGTCAACACGGAGGAACTTGAAGATGTTGTGGATTCCCACGTTCAACTCCATATAGGGCGCGTCGCCCATGACGAAGCTTGTCGGCATGCCGTTCCGCGAGGGGAAATCAAACAACTCTCCACCGCCCGCCTGCTTATATGGATTATTCTTGTCCGTCAGCGCACCGTAGAGCGTCTTGAAACCGATGACCTCGCGCCATTTCAGATGCTTGAGCAACGGGATGCGGTTGAACAGCTTCCCGCTCAAGTCCCATTGCAAGGCCACCGAGACAAAACGGTCGTTCATGAACTCCATGTTGTTAATCAGGTTGAACATGTTACGCTGGATGATATAGGAATTGTTGGCCTCCGGCGTAATCAGCAAGGGGAAAGGCACTTTGTTCCACTGCGCACCCGCACGGGCATACACATCAATGCGCCCCCACGAATTAAGCCAAAAACGTTTCGTCAGGGACAGTTCCGTATAATTGGACGCATAATCGCCGCCCAGGACGCCTTTGAATCCGGCGGTGTGCATCAACGTGAAAATCGGATAATTATGGTTCACCGGATGCCGACGTTGTTTGGTGACCACCACCTGTTCTCCCGGTGCATAGCGCAGGCTCAGGGTGGCTTCGCTTTGCGTCAGCTTTGGCACCATCAGCCCGTCCAGGTTGCGGTAGAACAACGAGCCGGTCGGCGTTTGGGTGATGTGGCGCAACTGGGCCGTGATGCCGAAATGGTTGTCGAACTCATACACATAGCGCACACTATACTGCCGGAAATAAGACATGTGGTCGATGGTCTGCGTCTTGAACGAAGCAAAGACGTTGTCTTTGTCCGTAGGCAGCAAAGCGTCAGAAGGAGCCATGACATCGTAACGGGTGGACACGGCAATGGAGTTCCGCGGAAATTCCTCGGGGGAATACTGTTTCTTCAGGAACGAATATTCTATTTCCCCCTCATATTTCCATTTCCTGTCCCGTATGCCGTAGGCCACGTAACCTTTCAGGAAAAGGTGCGGGTTGAGGTTGGCCGTCGTTTGCGCACTGGCACGCAAACGCACCTTATCGATAAAATTGGATGAGACCACCGTGTTCACAGGGCCGAAGTCCACATAGTTTCTTTTTCCTGGCGGCGAAGTCTCCACATAGTTCTCCACGAAAGCCCGCACAATCCATATAATCCACCCGAAACCTCTTTTTTTCGTCATGTCGCTCACCATCGTGGACATGCCGGCTTCCGAACGGGTCAACGTGTCCGTGCGATGCTGCGCCCAAAATGTCTCGTCCTTGATTTGTGGCACACCTTCCCTCGGGATTTCCCGCTGCTCGAACCGCTCATCGGCAATGGGCGAGAAATCAAAGCCCGTATAAGCCGTGGTGCGCTTGACCAACATGTTGTGATACTTCTTCAATGCGCCCAATTCGGCTATCATGTTATCCTTCACCAAAACGCGCTGCCCGTTGGGCAATGTGGCGAAGTCCTGCTCAATCACCAGGTTGCTGATGAAATTCACGCTGGAACGCACAGGCAAGTTCACCAAGCAACGCTTCACCTGATAGGAACTGTCTGCCAAGACCCACAAACGACCCGAAAAGCCGAAGTCTTGCGGATTGCGGGGAATGAAGCTCAGCTCAATGCACTTGTCCCCCTCCACGTCCAGCGTGTCCATAATATAATACTGGTAAAAGGTGATGGCATGGGATTCCGACAATGGGCTGGTGAAATAACGTTCCAGCAAATTGATGGAATTGTCGTAGATGTTCACGTCGGCAAAGAAACGCTGCAAGACGATGTTCACAATGTCGCCCGTGGCGAAAAGTTCGTTCAACCCCTCCGAATTCGTCCCCCGCACAAAGTCGCGCTCAGCTTCGGGCTGCTTCCTGAAGATATGTTCCGAAGAAGTCTCGTTGTAAGTCAGCGGCAGGATGTTGGTCTGCGTCTGCGGGCAATATTCCACTTGCTTGAGCAACAGGGGATATCTGCGGAGGAATCCGCTGTCCATGAACTCTTGCGTGATGTTGTTGAACCCGAACGTAATCCGTTGGTATTTGTCATAACGGTAATAGTCATTGTTCTTCAAGTCGTTTTGTCCCTTCGCGGCAATCACCTTCCGCATCAGTTCCACCGCCGGGTTGTTCTTCCGACTGTATTTTTGCCTTTTGGGTTTCACCACGAGTTCCGACAATTCCCTGTCCAAGCTTTTCATGCTCACATTCACAGTGCGCTTCTCTCCCACCCTGACTGCCCGCTTCACCGTTTCATATCCCACAAACGAGACCACGAGGCTGTCCCTCCTTCCGGAAGCGCGCAATGTGAACCTCCCCCTCCGGTCCGTGGTCGTCCCCACATGCCTTTGGCTCTCATAATAGACATTGGCCGAAGGGATGGGGTCTCCCGTGTCCGAATCAATCACCCGTCCACTGATTTGTGCCCGTATCACGCCGGACAGACAGCAACAAAGCACAAAAAGCCATATCCTTTTACCTAAAAGTTTCAAATGTCAGTTCCCTTTTTAAACTGCAAAAGTAATGAATAAGAATAAATCCGCACCATAAATTAAGCTAATTAAAGAAAATCAAGACAGCCCTACGAACAATTTTGCCCTGAAATCCTTATCTTTGCCCACAATTTTAAACAAACATTAAAACGTGACGACATGGAAAAACATGAAAACCAACCGTCAGGGTTGCCGGAAAACGCATTCCGGGAATTAAAGGAAGGCGAACAATACGCGCCGCTGATGTCTCCAGACAAGACCTACAAAGAAGTCACCACATGGTCTGTGCTGTGGGGAATCCTGATGGCCGTGCTGTTCTCCGCTGCCTCCGCCTACCTGGGGCTGAAAGTGGGACAGGTGTTCGAAGCGGCCATCCCCATCACCATCATCGCCATCGGCCTTGCCGGTGCGACCCACCGCAAGGGGGCATTGGGCGAAAACGTCATCATCCAAAGCATAGGTGCCTGCTCGGGAATGGTCGTGGCCGGAGCCATCTTCACCTTGCCCGCCCTGTATATCCTGCAAGATAAATATCCGGAAATGACGGTGGACTTCCTGGAAGTGTTCATCGCGTCCGTGCTGGGCGGCGCGTTAGGCATCCTTTTCCTGATTCCGTTCCGGAAATACTTCGTGAAGGACATGCACGGGAAATATCCTTTCCCCGAGGCCACGGCTTCCACCCAAGTGCTCGTCTCAGGCGAAAAAGGCGGCAGCCAGGCCCGCCCTCTCTTGATTGCCGGGTTGGTTGGCGGACTCTATGATTTCATCATCGCCACGGTAGGTTGGTGGAACGAAAGCTTCACCACACGCTGTTTCGAATGGGGACAACTGTTGGCCGACAAAGCCAAACTTGTCTTCAAAATCAACACCGGAGCGGCCGTATTGGGCATGGGCTACATCGTCGGACTGAAATACGCCCTCATCATCTGCTGCGGTTCCGTGGCCGTGTGGTGGGTCATCGTTCCTGCCATCCCCTTGTTGTTCCCCGGACTTGACATGGGCGACGGCGTGGCAGCCTCCGCCGCCAGCGCGGAACAGATTTTCCAATATGCCAAGAGCATTGGCATTGGCGGCATCGCCATGGCGGGCGTCATCGGCATCCTGAAAAGCCGGAAAATCATCGGAAGCGCCATCGGGCTTGCCGCACAGGAAATGAAAGGCAAAGGCAAAAGCGGCACGGCCGTGCCCCGCACCCAGCGCGACCTCTCCATGAAAATAGTGGTCGTCGGTTCGCTGGCCGCCATCGTGGCCATCCTGCTGTTTTTCTACTTCGACGTCATGGAAGGCAACCTCCTGTTCACCCTCACCGGCGTGTTGATTGTTGCCGTGATTGCCTTCCTCTTCACCACTGTGGCAGCCAACGCCATCGCCATCGTGGGCAGCAACCCAGTGTCTGGCATGACGCTGATGACCCTCATCCTGGCTTCCGTCATCATGGTGGCCGTGGGCCTGCGGGGCACTGCCGGCATGGTGGCCGCCCTGATCATGGGCGGCGTGGTATGCACCGCCTTGGCCACGGCCGGCAGCTTCATCACCGACCTCAAAATCGGCTACTGGCTGGGCAGCACACCCAAGAAACAGGAGTCGTTCAAGTTCCTGGGCACCTTGGTGTCTGCGGCAACCGTGGCCGGCGTCATCATGATACTGAACGAGACATACGGCTTCACGAGCGGACAGTTGGCAGCCCCGCAGGCCAACGCCATGGCCGCTGTCATCGAACCGCTGATGAGCGGTGCGGGCGCACCTTGGCTGCTCTATGGCATCGGCGCGGCCATCGCCATCGTCCTTACCCTCTGCAATGTCTCCGCCCTGGCCTTCGCCCTAGGCATGTTCATTCCATTGGAACTCAACCTGCCTTTATTGGTGGGCGGACTGATTAACTGGTTCGTCACCACGCGCAGCAAGGAAGAGGACGTGAACAGGGCGCGTGGCGAAAAAGGCACCCTCATAGCCTCGGGCTTCATCGCCGGCGGTGCGCTCATGGGCGTAGCCAGCGCGGCCTTGCGGTTCGGCGGCATCTCGTTCGACTACAGCGGCTGGTGGGCCAATCCTGCCAGCGAATGGCTCTCGCTCTGCATGTACGCCCTACTCATAATATATATGATCAAAGCGAGCCTGCACATCAAGAAATAAGCGGGAGTTGCACAAAAATCGGGCATAAGCCTTGGCCAATCAAAGGAAAAGGCGTAACTTTGCGCCGCCGTTACGAGTTGACGGCATATTTCAAACCTATAATTTATAAACAAAACATTTTTTATGGCAACAAAAATCAGATTGCAACGCCATGGCCGTAAGGGCTACGCCTTTTACAGCATCGTCATTGCAGACGTAAGAGCACCACGTGATGGTAAGTTTACAGAAAAGATTGGCACGTATAACCCGAACACCAATCCCGCCACTGTAGATTTGAAATTCGACCGCGCCCTGTATTGGGTCGAAGTCGGTGCGCAACCCACCGACACCGTGCGCAACATCCTTTCCAAGGAAGGTGTTTACATGATGAAGCACCTGCGCGGCGGCGTGAAGAAGGGAGCTTTTGACGAAGCTACCGCACAAGCCAAGTTCGAAGCTTGGAAGAGCGACAAGCAGAAAGGCTTGGAAGCTTTCGAAGCCAAGAAGGCTGCCGACAAGAAAGCTGCGGCCGAAGCCCGCCTGCAGGCCGAGAAGAAAGTCAACGAAGAGATTGCTAAGAAAGTTGCAGAGAAGAAAGCTGCCGCGGCTGCCGCAAAGGCTGAAGCCGAAGCTGCTGAAAACGCTGCTGATGCTCCCGCAGAGGAAACAACCGAAACACCTGCCGAAGCATAAACAAACTTATTTTTATTACTTCTTTCAAACACAAAAGGCGGCCGACCTGCAAAGGAAAGCCGCTTTCTTTTTACGTCTGCCACGCAGGAATTTACTGTTTCCCCACCACATCACCGACCCAGTTTTGAACGGTATTCCGGCCGGCCCTGTTCAGCAGCTTGCCGTCCTGCCATTCCAAATCGGGATAGGCTTTCCTCAACTCCTTTACGCTATTGCTTATCCCGCTTCCGCCGGAGGTAGCAAACGGGACGAGCGTTTTGCCTTTCAAGTCGTAGCTCTCGATGAATGTGTTGATGATTCGCGGTGCCTGGTCCCACCAGATGGGATAGCCGATGAAAATGACATCGTAGGCAGCGACATCTGGTTTCGTGTCTTTTAGTGCCGGACGAGCCTGCGGATTATTCATTTCCACCGAACTGCGCGACTGCCTGTTGTTCCAGTCAAGGTCATCGGACGTGTAGGCTTGTTGCGGGACAATCTCGCATAATGTGCCGCCTGTAACGTCTGCAATCGTCCGGGCTGCTTGGGCGGTTGTGCCTGTGGCGGAAAAATACACAACCAACGACTTGTTTTCGGTTTGCATACTCTTTTCTCTTTTGTTTTGGGCGCAGGCGGCAAAGCTCATGGTCATTACCGCCGCCAATGTCAATATCATCTTGTTCATAAATCAGTTATTTTAGTAATGTCACTTGGCATATTCCTTTTTAATGATGCGCAACGCCTTGATAGCAGCGGGGAAACCAATATAGGGCAGGCATTGGATGACGGCGGCGGTCAATGTTTCGGGCGAGTTGCCGGCGTTGATGTTGCCGTGGTAATGCGAATGGAGCTGGCTTTCGGCTTCCAAGGTGGTCAATACGCAGTAGCCCAACAACTCGCGCGTCTGCAAGTCGAGTGCGCCACGGCTGTAGATATCGCCGAAGAAATAGTCCGTGAGAAACTGCTCCACGTCCTTGCCCATGTCGCCTGGCACACCTTTCATCACCGAGGCGATGCCGCCGGGATAGAGCTTGTCCTGAATGGCTTTGCCCGTCTCATGGCGTGTTTCTTCCGTCACCGTGCCTTGCTTTTCCAAAGGCAGGATGATACCCCGCTCCTTGAACACTTCGTTCACCGTAGCCACGGCATTCAGCATCTTGGGAAAGCCGATGAACGGAGCGGTGAGATACATCACCTCGCGCAGTTCCTCCGGGGTGACACCCACATTGAGTGCCGCTCCTGCATGGGCTTTCAGTTGCGGGAGCGTCTGCATCGTGGCGAGGGTGATGCAGGTAATCATTTCGCGCTGTTTCAGCGTCAATTCGCCCGTTTGGAATACTTCACCAAAGATGAACTTCTGAAGGATGTCCATCATCTCCGGGTCTGTGCCCTGCCCGGTCAGGGCTTCACCGCCGAACAGGGTGCGGTAATTCTGCTTGCATACTTCGATTCTACTCATATTGTCTGTTGTTTGTGCCATCGCGGACAGACTTCCTGCCAATGCGAGGGCGATTATACCTATAATCTTTTTCATTGTTAACTTGTTTTTATGTTCGTAATTCTATCATTTTCGACCATACCGGATAGCCCTTTCAGTATTTCAATTTCGTTATCCTCCAAGGGTATGGACATCTCCCCGTAAAGGAAATGGCGCAAGAGTTGTTGCGGTGTGACGTGATGGCGGTATGCGATGAAGCACACCGCCTCGTCCGCGCACAATTCTTCGGGTAATTCTGTTTTCTGTTTCATTGTATTCTCGTTTTTATCTGATGCAAAATTACACCGGAACAAGGAGGAACATTGTAACTATAAGTGGGGGAAGCGTACCATTTTTACTGAAATTGCGGTCGGCGTAAGTGATTGTCCGTGAAATGCTTTATCTTTGTGTCGGTTTAACAGGAAATAAGATGAGCAAGATATTGAAAGTAAGGAATGTCAATGACTACGCCCGCTACCTCGGCGGCAAGGAGCAGCACCCGTTGGTCTGCGTCATCGACTATGCCGAGGTGTCGCCCATACGCCACAGCCTGAACAATTACAGCGTGTACGGGCTGTTCCTGCGGGACGATGCCGATGTGGATTTGGACTATGGCTGCGGCAAATACGATTATAATAAAGGTACGCTGCTCTGCGTGGCTCCCGGACAGATTGGCGGCAAGGAGGATAACGGCGAGCGGGTGGCGATTACCGGTTGGGCGCTTCTCTTTCACCCCGACCTGCTGCATGGTTTCCCGCTCGAAAGGCGTATCAAGGAGTATTCGTTTTTCGACTACCGCGTGAATGAAGCCCTGCACATGACCAACGAAGAACACGACATCCTCGTTTCGCTGATGCGCCAGATGCGTGAGGAACTTGGCAAGAGTCCGGACGAGCTTCAAAACGCCATTCTCGTGGGCTACATCGAACTGACGCTCAACTTCTGCCAGCGATTCTACAACCGCCAGTTCGTCACCCGCAAGATAGAAAACTCCGACATCCTCGTCCGCTTCGATCGCCTGCTCCGCGACTATTTCGAGGACAAACTCCAACTGACCCTCGGCCTGCCCACCGTGCAGTATTGCGCCGACAAACTGTGCATGTCCGCCAACTACTTCGGCGATGTCATCAAGAAGACCACGGGCGACACGGCGAGCAGCCACATACGCCAGTTTATCATCCAGTCTGCCAAGAACGGACTGGCGGCCGGAGAGACGGTCTCGCAGGTGTCAGACCGCCTCGGATTTGAATATCCGCAGCATTTCAGCCGGATGTTCAAGAAACAGGAAGGCGTCACTCCGTCGCAATACAGCCAGAGCCTGCGGACTTGACAATGTGTTTTTCCATACTGCCTAAGGTTGCCGTCTCTGGACAACAGGCATATCGGCGGCCAAAGTCGGACTCCTCTCTTCAATCTGGCAAGCTCTGTCTTAGTAAGAAAATGGCGTCAATATCCGGTGGCAAGGGTCGAAAATGCTTTTTTGTCAAATGTAAAATGGAATATTCGTGGGAAATACTATTTTATTATCAGGTTTAAAAATAATTTATATTAAAAGATTATGTTTAGAGAAATGCGCCGTAAGCGCCAATCATTGTCGACCGAAGAGTGCGTTGCCATACTTGAAAGAATGCCCAACGGAACATTGGCCCTTTATGGGGACGACGGCTACCCCTACGCTGTTCCTGTCAGCTATGTGTATGCAGACGGGAAGATATATTTCCACAGTGCCATGCAAGGTCACAAAGTGGATGCCGTCAGACGGAATGGCAATGTCTCGTTCTGCGTGGTGGAACAGGATGATGTCAAGCCTGCCGAGTTTACCACTTATTTCCGTAGCGTGATAGTATTTGGCAAAGCCCGCATACTGACGGATGAGGACGAGAAGCGGAATGCCTTATGCTTGCTGGCCGACAAGTATTCGCATGGCGAGGCCGGCATGGAGGCGGAAATAGCCAAAGGTTTCAATAAGCTGCTGATGGTGGAAATCACCGTGGAGCATATTACCGGCAAGGAGGCCATTGAACTGGTGAGAAAAAGGAACTTAAAAGGATAAGGGATGCGCCTTGCAGAGGGTGTAAAAAAGCTGTTCCGGTCTGCCTGAAACAGCTTTTTTACTTTCTTTGGATAAATATGGCCATTTGTTTGTGACTTACTCATATTTGTCTTGGATGAAGTGAGTGCGTACCCTTGCTTCATATTCAGGTCTCTTTATTCCGTTCTGCCTGCCGCTTTCAATGCACTTTAGCAGCCAGGCCATGTTTTGTCCCAATGTACGCATGGTTTGCAGCCCCTCTTTATCTTTGCGTACATCATCCGGAGTAAAGCCATGTACCGAGTTCCAGTATTGGGAAGAAACAATCGGCATATTACAGATGGTGAAATATTGGTTCAGCTGTTCAAATGTGGCGGATGCTCCTCCACGGCGGCATGAAACCACAGCCGCACCGACTTTCCCTGACATCCTGGTTTCAGTAGCATAGAACAGCCGGTTTAAGAAAGACACAAGCTGTCCCGTCGGTGCGCTGTAATAGACCGGTGAACCGATAACGATGCCGTCAAATTCGTCCAACCGTTCCTGTATGTCTTTCACCAAATCATCACGGAAGCAACGTCCGGTTTTCATGCAGCTTCCGCAGGCAATGCAGCCGGCTATCGGTTTCTTGTCCAGATAGAGCAATTCCGTTTGGATGCCGTTAGCCTGCAATGTTGTTTCCAATTCATGCAAAGCGGTATAAGTGCAGCCCTCTTTGTTGGGGCTGCCGTTTATGAGCAATACTTTCATATAATTAAAATTTATGTGCCAGTTCAGCCGCTTGCTTGCGACCGTCGGTCTTGTCAATGTCGCCGGCTTCCAATACTCCGGGGACAAGCACTTCCCCAACGATTTCCCATTTCAGCAAGGCTGACGACCGTTCGACGGGGATGCGCACCCCGTCCATAACGCTGCTGTCCTGTTCTTCGCAGCAGGTTATCAGTCCGCATTTCTTGCCTGACAAGTCTTTGCCGGCCACGCAGAATGAATAAATACGGTCTATCACCCCTTTTATCTGTGCCGGGATGGAATACCAGTAGACCGGCATGGTGAACACCACGGCGTCGGCTTCGAGAATGAAAGGTGCTATTAGGTTGAAGTCATCGTCAAAAGAACAGGCCTTGCCGGTCTTGAAGCAGGTCTGGCAAGCGTGGCAACCGCCTATCTTCATGAATGCGGCGTCAAACCGTCTGACAGCGTGCCCGCACAGTTCCGCCTCCCGAATAAACGCATCTGTCATTGCAAAACTGTTGCCATACTTGCGCGGGCTTCCCGTGATAACCACGATTTTCATTACTTGTCCTCCGTTATTTTTATCGTGTCGGAGTTTTGGTTATAGGCTTTTGCTACGCATTTCCATTCCCCGTCCATCTTCATCAGCAGAAGGTAATCGGTGAAATCGATGCGGCTGCCCCATTTCTCTTCCAGCACACGGACAACGGCAAGGGTTTCCTCCACATCCACAACGTCTATGCGTGCCTTAAAGTCATTGCCCGCACCGACAGTATCCACATTTCTGTAGAATTGTTCAATGTTGCCGTGTTCCAGCTTGCCGTCCAGATAACCGAACAGCACGGCTTCATCAATGAACAGTTCTTTTGCATACTTGCTATTGCCTTCCGCTACGCTTTTCACAAACTTCATGGCTGCTTCTTCCACGGCCTTGTATTCTTCAATGCTTGCTCTCATAATTGTTTGTTATTTAATGTGTTATTATCAGGTGCAAAGTTACTGGATAGTTCTAATACACGCAAGTACCGAAAAATTATTCATATACTGAAAATTTATTCGGTATATCACAGTTTAGGGTAATTATCGCTATCTTTGTGCCATAAGAAATTGACTACGAAGAATTATGTACGAAAGAAAGATACCCGTCGATTTGGATTGCCCCTTGCGGCTGACTATGAGCCTGATGGGCTCTAAATGGAAGTCTTGCATCTTGGATGAACTACGTCACAAACCGTTACGTCCAAGCGAGCTCCATAAGATATTTCCCGAGGCTACGCCCCGTGTGCTTGACCTACAACTGAAAGAGCTTGTTGAAGACGGCTTGGTGTCAAAGACCATCTATCCTGAGCTGCCGCCCCGTTCCGAATACGCCATCACCGCTTTGGGCATGACGTTAATTCCAATCATAGACGCAATGATAGAGTGGGGCAACAGAAACACTGAGCTGTTTGAAAAGAAATACTTGAAACGTGAATGACGTCCTTTTATTTTTCTGTTGTCTTTCCCTGCCGAATGCCCTTGTCGGCAAACAGCTCCTCGGCGTTCTTCCATAAAAACAAATCCGCATATCCGGCAAGCTCCTCGTCCGATGCGAGCGTCTGTTTCAGTCTTTGCAGGTTACTTTTCAGCACGGCATCGGGTAAATAGGGATAATCCGAGCCATAAAGGATATGGTCGGGCGTGGTGATAGTGAGCAGCGACCGCAAGACCTCGATGGTGGGACTGCCCGCCAAGTCGAAGTAAAGGCGCGACAGGTTGCCTTCCCAGTCTATCGGCTGCATATAGCCCTGCGCGACCATTGCCGGAAGGATAGACTTCATTCTCGGCAACGCCAACGGCAGGAACGCACCGCAATGGGGCACGACCACTTTCAGGTTTGGGTAGCGCAGCAGCACGTTCTTCGATAGCATATTCACCACGGCGCGGGTGGTCTCCGCCGGATATTCGTACATCGCCAGCGGCGTGGTGGCGATGATTTTCTCCGGATAAGGCGTGGGACGGTGTGGATGGATGATGATGACGGCGTGACGCTCGTTCAGGATTTGCATCAGCGGATCCAACGCCTCGTCACCTAAGTATTGTCCTCGGCTGTTGGTCGCCAGCTTCACGCCGTCCGCGCCCAAGGTGTCAAGCGCATAAATGGCTTCGCGGATGGCGGCATCCACATTGGGCAGAGGCAGGGCTGCGCAGAACCTGAACCTGCCGGGATAGCCCTGTTTTACCCTTGCCGAAACCTCGTTTACCCGGCGGATGCACTCGGCGCTTTCCTCCGCATCATCGTAATACGGCTGCGGGGCAGGCATCGTGAGTACAGCGGTGCGGATGCCCGCGCTGTCCATAAAGGCGATGTGCCGCCCGGCATCCCATTCGGGCAACGGGAAAGTCTCTTCCAATTCCGCCCCGTGTGCTTTCAGCATCTTCACGTATTCGGGGATGATGATGTGGGTGTGGACATCGACCGTCTGCGCCGACAAGGGAAAGACGGCTAATGCCATACCTACCAATTCCATATAAATTTTCCGTCTCATAAGCGCGGTTTATCAGTCAATTCTTACTATCTGCGCACTCCATAAAGTTTTTGATTCGGTTGGCAGGGTTGAGCGGTGTCTGGTCTGACAATACCAACGACTTGACCATGTGCAGCGTTCCCTGCTTGTATTTCCGGAAATGCGCGGAAGCGATGTGCTTGTCGTATGCCTCCCGGCTCGCGTATGTTTCAAGAATGGTTATTTGGCAGGGATTCTCCTTCTCGCCGACGGCATACAAACACTGTCCCAACGTTCTTAAAAGAATCTGTTATTTATAGGATTCCTTATAGACATTCACGATGTCCTCGTCCGTCATCTGCACACGGTCGCTGGTGAACATCACGCCCATTACTTCGCGGGTGTTACGCATCAGTGTCTCGAACTCGTCGGGCGTGATGTCGTAGTCGGACATCTTCAGGTCTGCCACGCCACAAGCCTCCTGCAAGCGGGTGAGGGCGGTAAGGAAGTCTTCGGGCTTCGTGGCTTCGGGCATCCCCATCGCCTGCGCCATGCGGATGAAACGGTCATCGCAAGCGTGGCGCTCGATGAAGTATTTGTAGTATGCCTTGCTGACCATAATCAAACCTGCGCCGTGGGGCAATGCCGGGTGGTAGGCGGAGAGCGCGTGTTCAAGGGCGTGTTCGCTGGTGATGAGCGTGAGACACATCACTACACCCGACAAAGTATTGCCGAAAGCCACGTGGGTGCGGGCTTCCATATCCTTGCCGTCTTTCACGGCGCGGGGCAGGTACTTCGCCAAATTCTCGATGGCGGTCAGGGCGTACATATCGCTCATCAGGTTCGCGCCACGGGCAATGTAACCCTCCGTGCTGTGGAACAGGGCATCGAAGCCTTGATAGGCGGTGAATGTGGGCGGCACGCTTGCCATCAGTTCCGGGTCCACGATGGAGAGGACGGGGAACAGGGAAGCATCGCCCACAAACGCCTTCTCGAAAGTATCTTCTTTGGTAATGACACCCGAATTGTCCGTTTCCGAGCCTGTACCTGCCGTGGTGGTAATGGCAATGATGGGCAGCGGCTTGACGGCAATCGGCTGTCCCTTGCCCGAACCGATAGGCACGTAATCCCACAATTCGCCTTCATTGGTTGCCATTACCGCAATGGCTTTCGTGCAGTCCATCACGCTGCCGCCACCCAATGCCACGAGGAAGTCACAGCCGTTCTCGCGGGCAACCTTCGCTCCGGCATTCACGTTGCCCACAGTAGGATTGGGCATTACGCCATCGAACAGGAAGGTTTCCACACCGGCCTTGTGCAGCTGCTCTTCCGTGCGTGACAGATAACCGTTGGCACGGGTCGCTTTACCGTTGGAGATGACGATAAGGGCGCGTTTGCCCGGCATCGGTTGTTCACTCAGTTTGTCCAGCATCCCTGCCCCGAACATCACGCGGGTAGGAACGTACATGTCGTAAGTCAGATTTGTTTCCATTGTTCTTTTTTATGTTTATGATTCTGTTGCAAAGGTAGCGGTTGGCTGTCGGAAAGGGCATACCCAAATTCCCTGCGGTTGTAACCATCTTACGGAAAATGAATTTCTCTTAGTGCAAGAAAGATTCGATGCAGACTGGTCAATGCCCTGCCGATTCCGAAAACAAGTTTATCACTACGACCCCGCCGAGAATCATGCAGATGCCGATGATGGCAGGAAGGTCAAGATGCTGCTTGAACACCAGCCAGCCGACAAGTGCCACCAGCACGATGCCCGCTCCCGACCAAATGGCGTAGGCGATACCCAACGGGATGCTCCGCAAAACCATGCTGAGGAAATAGAACGCGCCTGCATAGCCCGCAAGGGTTATCAATGACGGCACGAGGCGGGTGAACTGCTCAGCCTGTTTCAGGGCACTCGTGGCAACCACCTCGCAGATGATTGCCAGCAAAAGGATAAGATACTGTTTCATGCTGTTTTTTGTTTATTGATTACCTGTTACGGCAAAAATACAAAAAAACAAAATCCGCCTTAAAATGCGTGTCGGTTAAATAAAGTGACGCACGGAGCTGCGGATTTGTTAAGGTTTACAAAACCGGAAGCGGGGCAAGAATAGGTTACTGGAAGATGCGCTAGCAAAGCCCCGCCGTGTTTTTATACAGGCGGTGTCTTCCACTGGACATAAGCCTATTGAAAGAAATTCCTATTCCTTTGCCGTTTCAATCTTAGAAGCCAAACGCGCCCCTACAAGCATCAAGGCAAGGGCGATGAAGAAAATCCAGTCGGGACGCTCGCGCAAGACCAGCATAGACAACACGGCGCCGATGAACGGGGCTATGGCGTAATAGGCACTGGTGCGGGCGGCGCCGATGACGCGCTGCGCATAAGTGTAATAGTAGATACTCAACCCGTAAGCGACAAATCCCAACAGCATCGCCATGCCCAGCAGCCATACGGGAGCGAATCTCTCGCCGATAATCAGGGCTACCGCCAACGCGCCTGTCCCCGAACCCAAGCCTTTCACCATGACGATTTGCAAAGGGTCGCGGTCGGCTATCTGGCGGGTGCAGTTATTTTCAAGTCCCCAACAGACCGTGGCAGCCAGCACCAGCAGGGAGCCGAAAGAGAAGGAGAAACTGTCTTCCGACTCTACCGTAAGCAGGATGCTCGACAACGTAATCAAGGCGATGGCTATCCACAACCGCCGCCCGATGGCTTCGTGGAACATCGTGAAAGCGATGATGGCTGTTGCCACAATCTCGAAATTGTTGAGCAGGGAAGCATTGGCGGCTGGGGTGAATTTCAGTCCGAGCATCAGCAAGATGGGTGCGGCGATATCCAATGCGACCATAGCGACCGTGTAACGCAAATCCTCTCGGCGCAGCGGTTGCTCGTGGCGTTGGCGGTGCAAGGCGGAGAGGATAATCATCCCCGCTCCCGCGCCCAAATAGAGGAAAGCCGCCAGCATCGTCGGCGGGACTTCTTCCAGCAAGAGCTTCGAGAATGGCATACTGAGGGCATACAAGGCTGCCGCGAGCACGGCGTGGAATATGGCTTTATGGTATTTGCAGGACATAATCGTGATGTTTTTATTGGTTTGGTTGCGAAGATAAGGAAAATCGGGGAGCGTGGCAATGGAAAGAAGGCAAATCTACAAATATTACACCGCCCCCGTCGAGCGGTCTATCACGCCGCTGATGCTCTCTATCCGTCCTTTCTCCTTATATAATGAGCCGTTGCTCAGGTAAAGGCTGATGTCCGGCATCCCCTTGATGGCTTTCTCCGCCGAACCATACCGCTGCAAGAGGTCGAGCGGGCGGCTTTCGTTCATCGAGAAATAGACATACATACTGGAATTGTCGGACACCACCGTCAGCGGCTGTTCCATCGTGCTGCCCACCAATGCGCCCTGACGGTAAGGGAGTGTGCCCACCACACCGTCCGCCGGACTGCGCACCACGGTGTACGACAAATCGTTCCGCGCGTTCGCCAGCCGTGCCTTTGCCTGTTCTACCGCCGCTTCCGCGCTTGCCAGCTCGTTGGCGGCCTTCTGCATATCGAAATCCGATATGACCTTTTGTTCCAGCAGCCTCTGTCGTCCCTCATACGTGATGCGGGCGGTAGCGAGGGCGGATTGCGCCGTCTTTACATCCGCTTCCGCCGTGTTCAGCGCAACCCGGTAAGGCACTTGATCGATGACAAACAGCACCTGCCCCTTGCTGACCCGTTGCCCCTCGATGACCAATAGCTGTTGCAACGTGCCGCCCACTTGCGGATAAATCTCGATGTCCTGCCTGCCGCGTATGGCGGCGGAGTAGCGCGAATCGAGGTTGCGCGATTCTTTCTTGACCGTCATCGTCGGGTAGGACGACGGGGCCTGCTTCTGTTCTTCCCTGCAAGAAGTGAAGGCGATGAGAGCCAACAGGAAGAACGTAAATACCCGGTTCTTTCTCATACGATTATCTTTTATTTTTATGATTGATTTCTACGCTGCAAAGGTAGGGCGTATGCAGAAACGGGCAGTTGCTGTTCGGCTCAAAGAGTTGTTGCTTTGGGGGTCAAATGAAGAATCCCCTGCAAACCTTCGTTCGGCTTGCAGGGGATTTGATTACTGATTTCTTAAATGCCTCTTTGTTTTTATACCACATCCAGCGGCGACCGCTTCATCACCAACGGATAACGTTCGGGATGTTTGAGGCTCTCGATTTCGAGGTCTATGTCCAACTCCGGCCATTCGATGGCGTTCGGTCCTGCCAACCGCACATTAAGCGCACTGCTGACACGGGCATCGCGCAACCAAGGCACACGGTTGTACGACACGAAATAATCCTGCCCCAACACGGACAGCATCATACCCTGCGCATTAATCATCAACACGCTTACCGATGTGGGTGGAGACGATGTATATCCGTCTTCTTGTCTGAACTTGGGACTCATTGCATAATTATTTTTATCTGTTTGCGAAGATACGTATAATCTGTTAATTGTGCAAACCTCTTTTCATTTATACACTCACTGCCACCCCTTCCGGCGACACGCCGAATTGCCGCTTGAAGGCGATAGAGAAATGCGAGCGGTTCTTGAAGCCCACTTCATAATACACGTCCGAAGGCTTGCGTTTCCCGTTGCGGAGCATCTCGTATGCCTTGTCCAGCCGCTTCCTGATAAGCCACTTCTCCGGCGAGAGGTCGCTCACCTTGGCGAAGTCGCGCTTGAAGGTGGCGAGGCTGCGCCCGGTGTAGGTGGCAAATTCCTCCAAGGTCATATCCTGCGTGTAGTTCGCCTCCATAAAGGGCAGCAGGTCTATCTTCCACGCCTCGTTGAAGTCGAACAGCGTGGGATAGAAACGCGCGTCCGTGTCGAGCAGGCAATAGACGGCTTCCTGCATCTTCAGGCGGATGATTTCGTCATTCGGCTTGACATTCGCGTCCGTGTAGGGGAAGAGCGAGAGGAACAGGCTTTGCAGGGCGGGCGACTGGGGCAGCACGATGGCGGCCTCGCGGATACGCCTCACGTCCGAGGGCAACGCCGCCTTGTCCAGACGGCTGAAGAAGTCGCGCAGGAAGCCCCGCTCGAAGCGGATGCTGATGGCCTTGTAGGGCACACCGTCCGCCGTGTGTTTCAGCAGCTTCACCTGATGGTCGCGCTTGAGGAACACGTAACTGCCTGCGCCGACGGTCAGCGTCCGCCCCTCGTCCTCCACTATCATTTCGCCCGAATAGACGTAGATGAGCGCATGTATCGGCAGGCGGTGCTCCGACAGCATTTCGTCCGGGACAAAGCAACTGTACACGATGTCCCAATGGTTATATACTTGCGATTCTTTCAACAAAATGGTTCTGTATTCAATCTTCTATGTTGCAAAGATAAGGCGGATGGCGGAAACGGCTGTTGTTTTCAGGCTCAAAAATGTGTTGGTGTGGAGGTCAAACGTTAGTCCGTACGCAAGGTGTTGCTATTATCTATCGCAAAATGAACTGTCATTCCCGATTTATCCCTATATTTGCTTTCTGTTTCACACATATATTGGCATTTATGAAAACAGCACTCTTCCTTTCCCTTTTATCCCTTTGCTTGGGTTGCACAAACCGGCACGGGAATACGGCGGGCATCATAGGCGGTGACGACGGACCGACAAGTATCTATGTGTCCAATGATTCGACAACCCTGGAAGCCTACGGGTTGCAGCTTACGCAACAAATGCGCCAACTCGCCCATGATTCCTGCTACATCGCTTATGCCGTTCATGCGGAAAAGATAAAGTCGTTGGTGGAATCTATCGGGAAGCAGGCATACGACAAGCCTCGCAAGGTGTTCCGCCTCCGCCACCTGCATACGCAAAAGGCGGATGAACTGCTTAGCCAATCAAGTGCCACAAAGCCTATAATTATCGACCGCCTCCTGCGTTCCATTCCGGCACAACTGAACGCGCAAGGAGGAGCCGACCTGCTGGCAGCCACTTCGCTGCTCATTGCCGAAGACGCTTTCCTCTATGCCGGATTGAAGGAATACACGTTCTACCTTTATTTATATGAGGGGCGTTATCAAAGCCTTGTACTGTATCGCCCTGGAAAAAGTCGCATTGTGCTGGCTCACGCTTCGTTTATCGCCCACCAACGTTTGGAGGAAGCGGAAACGGCAGAGGATGTGAAGCGGTTCTTTGCCGAAATGCTGGAAATGCCGGAGGTGGAAGTGGAAGAGCTGGCGGGTGAATGACAATAACACAACTAAATCTTATAAAACCTATGACACTTCGATTAAGCAATTTTGAACAACAGATAGACCCGAAGATTTTGCAACGCGGGTATGAGTATTTCAAGGATGGGTGCGTCACGGACGTGGACGACTTGGGGGATGGTGATTACGAGGCAACCGTGGAGGGCTCTGAAACATATACCGTCAGTCTGCATATAGAGGGTGATGAAGTGACAGACTATGAGTGCGACTGTCCCTATGACTGGGGACCGGTGTGCAAGCATGTGGCTGCAGTCCTGTTTTATTTGCAGAAAGACCTGCTGGAAACGGAAGAACCGTCCCAAAAGAAGAAACGCTCCAAACCGAAAAAGGAATCGGAAGCCGCCCAGTTTAAACAACTGCTGACGCAACTCTCCGCTGATGAACTGAAAGCTTTCCTCAGCGATGTATGCGCCCAAGACAAAAGCCTCAGACGATTGTTTATCACCAAGCACATCTCGCGGTTATATCCGGAATCGAAAGAGCTATACGACAAGCAAGTGGAAAAGCTCATTGAGACGTATACCGACCGAGACGGTTTCATCGGCTATCACGAATCTTCGCAGTTGGGCAGTGCCGTCTATGAATTGGTGGAGGATGCCAAGCGGTGCGTAGAGGCAGGGAAAAAGCAAAAAGCCTTGTATATGTCAGAGGCCATCATTGAAGGGATGATTCAAGTAATCGATTATGCTGATGACAGCAACGGGGAAATAGGCGGCTGCCTGGAAGAAGCCTTTGAAGTGCTTGAAGAACTTGCCCAAGCGGATTTGGACAAATCACTTCATACTGAGATGTTCCGCTGGCTGCTCCAGCATTACAAAGCAAAGACAATGAAAGGCTGGGATTGGCATAACGACCTGATGCGGATAGCCATAAGCATGGTAAAGACGGAGGCGGAGAAAAAACGGATCCGAACCGATTTGGAACAAATAAAGCCAACCGGCGAATGCTGGGATTGGGATTACGAGCACACGCAAGACCTGAAACTGCAACTCATCCGCCAAACGGAAGACGAAGCAGCCGTCCTGCGATTTATGGAAGCCAACTTGGATAATTCTGATTTCCGAAAAGAGTTGCTGGAAAAGGCCATGCGCGAGAAAGATTATGACAGAGCCGAGCAGTTGGCGAACGAGGGAGTGGAAAAAGACAAGGAGAAGGCTCCCGGACTGGCAGAAGATTGGCGCGATTACCTTTTGCAGATTTATCAAGCTACGCACCGTACGGAGAAAGTCATCAACCTTGCCCGCCATTTCTTCGTGGATAGAAGCGGCAGGCATCAACCGCGTGAGTCCTATTATAAGCTATTGAAATCCCTCATACCACAGGAGCAATGGCAGAAATATGTGGACGATCTCATTGCCGACATCAATAAAAAGTCACGCTGGGATTGGGACTACGAGCGTACTGCGGAAATATACATTTGGGAAGAACAATGGGACAACCTTTTTGACCTGCTTCGGAAGTATCCGAGTTTCTATCGGATAGAAGAGGCGGAGAAGTATTTGGCGGATGACCATGCCGAAGATTTAGCCATGATGTATCGCAACCTGATTATCGATTATATGCCCGACCATGTGGGAAGAGATCATTATCAGATGGTGTGCAAATACCTCCGCAGGATGGCCAAGTTGGGTTATAAACCTATGGCATTGGAGTTGGCCGCATCGTTGAAAGCGCAATACCGCAACCGCAGGGCGCTGCTTGAAGAGCTGGCGCGCGTCTTTTAGAAATAGTTAATCCCTCCTGCCCATTTTATTATCCGTATTCATAACGCTTCTTCTTTTGGTACAAAAGTAGCGGTATATAATGCAAAAGGGCGTAACAAATTCACGGAGGATTGTGACGGTTTTACTGATATATTGCCGTAATTGGAATCGGCAAAGTAGAATGAATACTTGAAAATGGCGGGAACTTTGCGGTATCAAAAAACAATGGAAAAATATCAAGTGACGCAGAGTTCCTGTTTCTACAAGTCCGCAGGTGAATGTTCGCATTCAAAGCCGGCAGGAATGAACGGTTCCACCTCGTAAGGGGACTGCTTTGTGACCCAAACCGGACGCATACAAGCCGCGAAAGAGGAAAAATGAGAATTTATGCCGCCTTAGCCTTGGAGATAGGTGAATTATGCTTATCTTTGCCCATGGCAAAGGGGTGCTGCCCGTTTGGGAGGCTGAGATTATACCCTGTGAACCTGATGCAGATAATGCTGCCGGAAGGAATCTGCCGACCCTGCTCCACAGCTTATCCCCGTGCCTGTACTTAATTGAAAAAGGAATGCAAAATCTACAATTCATCACGCACTACACGCCACGATATTCCTACGTGGACGGTGTATGCATGGCCTTGGAAGGCGGTTGCCGGTGGATTCAGCTCCGCATGAAAGATGCCACGGACGAAGATTGGGAACGCACGGGACGCGCCGTGGGCAACCTTTGCCGTGAGTACGGTGCCACGTTCATCCTCGACGACAAGGTGGAATGGGTGAAACCCTTGCAGGCCGACGGGGTACACCTCGGCAAGAACGACATGCCCGTTGACGAAGCACGGGTGCTGCTGGGCAAAGGATACATCATCGGCGGCACGGCCAACACGCTGGAAGACGTGGCACTGCATGCCCAAAGGGGAGCGGACTACATCGGTTGCGGCCCCTTCCGCTTCACCACCACCAAAGAGCGGCTGGCCCCCATCCTGGGGCTGGATGGCTACCGCGCCATTCTGCGGGGCATGGAGGAGAAAGGCATCCGCCTGCCCCTCATCGCCATCGGAGGCATCACACGGGCGGACATTCCCGCACTGATGGCCACAGGCATCAGCGGCGTCGCGCTGAGCGGCACCATCCTGCAGGCGGAGGAACCGAAAGCGGAAACCGAAGCCCTCATCGCGGCACTCAATTCTTGCAAACAACTATAATATATAATAAGGTATGGAAGACAAGACCCAAATCACCTATCCGAGTTCAGAAAAAGTATATATGCCGGGAAAACTCCATCCCGAAATCCGCGTGGGCATGCGGAAAGTGACACTCACCCCTACCGTCACGATTGAAGACGGGCAACGCGTCATGAAGGAAAACGCGCCCGTTTACCTCTATGACACCAGCGGAGCCTACAGCGACCCGGCCATCGACATCGACCTGAGGCAAGGACTCCCACGGATGCGCGAACCATGGATACTGCAACGCGGCGACGTGGAACAACTGGGACAACTCTCTTCCGAATACGGAAGGGCGAGACAGGCCGACAAAAGCCTGGATCACCTGCGCTTCGCGCACATCAGGCTCCCCTACCGGGCCAAAGCGGGAAAACAAATCTCCCAAATGTACTATGCCAAACAGGGCATCATCACCCCGGAGATGGAATACGTGGCCATCCGCGAGAACATGAACTGCGCGGAACTGGGCATCGACACTTATATCACGCCCGAATTCGTGCGCGCGGAAATCGCCGCCGGGCGCGCCGTGCTGCCGGCCAACATCAACCACCCCGAAGCGGAACCGATGATCATCGGACGGAACTTCCTGGTGAAAATCAACACCAACATCGGCAACTCGGCCACCACGTCGAGCATCGAGGAAGAAGTCAATAAGTGCCTATGGAGCTGCAAATGGGGCGGCGACACGCTGATGGACCTCTCCACCGGCGACAACATCCACGAGACGCGCGAATGGATCGTGCGCAACTGCCCCGTCCCGGTGGGCACCGTGCCCATGTACCAAGCCATGGAAAAAGTGAAAGGCAAGGCCGAAGCCCTGACGTGGGAACTGTTCCGCGACACCCTCATCGAACAGTGCGAGCAGGGCGTGGACTACTTCACCATCCACTGCGGCATCCGGCTGAAAAACGTGCATTACGCCAACGACCGGCTGTGCGGCATGGTGAGCCGCGGCGGCAGCATCATCTCGCAATGGTGCGCCCACCACCAAAAGGAAAGCTTCCTCTACGAACATTTTGACGACATCTGCGACATCCTCGCCCAATACGACGTGGCCGTCTCGCTGGGCGATGGCCTGCGTCCCGGCTCCATTTACGACGCCAACGACCGTGCGCAATTCGCCGAGCTGGACACCATGGGCGAACTGGTGCAACGGGCATGGGACAAGAACGTGCAAGCCTTCATCGAAGGACCCGGCCACGTGCCCATGCAAAAAATCCGTGAAAACATGGACAGGCAGATTGAAAAGTGCCACGAGGCACCGTTCTACACCCTCGGCCCGCTGGTGACCGACGTAGCACCCGGATACGACCACATCACCAGTGCCATCGGCGCGGCACAAATCGGTTGGTATGGCACGGCCATGCTGTGCTACGTCACCCCGAAAGAGCACCTCGGGCTGCCCAACAAGGAAGACGTGCGTACAGGCGTGGTAACTTATAAAATTGCTGCCCACGCCGCCGACATCGCCAAGGGGCATCCCGGTGCCACCGTAAGAGACAACGCCCTGAGCAAGGCTCGCTACGAGTTCCGCTGGAAAGACCAGTTCAACTTGGCCCTCGACCCCGAACGGGCATTGGAATATTACAAAGCAGGCAACCACTTCAACGGGAAATATTGCACGATGTGCGGTCCGAACTTCTGTGCCATGCGCATCAGCCAAAACCTGCGGGATTGCGAGTTCGACTCGGAAGAAGAAGCCCGCCTCCATTCGCAAGGCGAATAAAGAAAACCTACCGGATTTCCGCCTGTGCCCCGCTTCCGGCAAGGACGCTCCGGTGCGTCCGGCCGCCCGGAAACAGGACACAGGCGGAAAAATCGGCTTTAACAATCGCAAAGCTTCCGACATGGGAATGAAAAATCAAAGAAATAAGAGGTTCCCCTGTAGGTTCCAAACGTTTTTTTGTTAACTTTGCAAAACAAATAGTGACATTGTGCCAATGAAACTGATATTATTGACGCCCCCGGACTTCTTCGTAGAGGAAGACAAGATACTCACCGCCTTGTTCGAGGAAGGTTTGGACTTGCTCCATCTGCGTAAGCCAGGATGCGAGCCGGTCTATTCCGAACGGTTGCTCACGTTGTTGCCGGAAAGCCATCGCGACCAGATTGTCGTGCACGACCATTTCTACCTGAAAGAGGAATTCAACCTGCGGGGAATCCACCTGAACAGCAGGAACCCCGATCCTCCGGCCAACTACAAAGGGCATATCAGCAAGTCGTTCCACGACATTGACACGATGAAGGCTGAAAAACGGAATTTCAATTATGTCTTCCTTAGCCCCATTTTCGACAGCATTTCGAAATCAGACTATAAAGCGGCGTTCGAGATGAGTGTGCTGGAAGACGCCTCGGCCCGCGGCATCATCGACAAAAAGGTAATGGCCCTGGGCGGCGTGACGGCCGAGAACATGAAAACCATCAAGGAGCTGGGCTTTGGAGGTGCCGTGGTGCTAGGCGACCTGTGGGACCGCTTCAACATCCACTCCAACTTGGATTACAAGGAACTAATCAATCATTTCCGCAAACTCAGGAAGGCAGCTGACTGACAAACGGACAACATGGAATTTAATATGTTATAGAAAAATGGGTAATAACAATTCATTCATGGTCTTTTCCGGAACCAAATCCAAGTATTTGGCCGAAAAAATCTGTACCAGCTTGGGATGCCCGCTCGGGAAGCTGGTCATCACCCACTTCGCGGACGGGGAATTTTCCGTCTCCTACGAGGAGTCTATCCGCGGACGTGACGTGTTCCTGGTGCAATCCACATTCCCCAATTCGGACAACCTGATGGAACTCTTGCTCATGATTGATGCCGCCAAACGCGCCTCAGCCCATAGCATCATCGCCGTCATTCCTTATTTCGGCTGGGCACGCCAGGACCGGAAAGACAAGCCGCGCGTGTCCATCGGCGCGAAACTGGTGGCCGACATGCTCAGCGTGGCCGGCATCGACCGACTGATCACGATGGACTTGCATGCCGACCAGGAACAGGGATTCTTCGATGTCCCGGTGGACCACTTGTATGCGTCCAGCGTCTTGCTGCCCTACCTCCAATCGCTGAACCTTCCGAACATGGTGATTGCGGCTCCCGACGTGGGCGGTTCCAAACGTGCCAGCACCTACTCGAAATTCTTCAATTGTCCGTTAGTTTTGTGCAACAAGACGCGCAACAAACCCAACGAAGTGGCCGACATGCAGATTATCGGCGACGTGACGGACGCGGATGTCGTTTTGGTGGACGACATGGTGGACACGGCGGGCACCATTACCCGTGCCGCCAACCTGATGAAGGAGAAAGGGGCACGTTCCGTCCGTGCCGTGGCAACCCACTGCGTGATGTCCGGCCCCGCATCCGAACGGGTGCAGGATTCCGCATTGGAAGAGTTGGTGTTCACCGACAGCATCCCCTATTCCAACCGGTGTGCCAAAGTGAAACAAATCAGCATCGCGGACATCCTGGCCGAAACGATACGGCGGGTGGAGAACAACCAATCCATTAGTTCACAATATCTGATTTAAGATGAATATAAGGAATATTCTTGCCGCAGGACTCGTCGGGCTCATGGTGGCCTCGTGCGCAGACAACACATGCCACATAGAAGGCGTGGTGGAATCCGCCCAAGCCGGGGACACCTTGTTGTTCGCACGGATGGAAAACGACACGTTCGTCCCCACCGACACCGTCATCCTGGAAGAAGGCGGCAAATTTTCCATGGACAAGCCGTGCGACCCCACCGTCATTGCCAGCTACTTCTTCTTTAACAAGCAAAGCCAGGAAGCATATAGCAACGTGTTCTTCATCGAAAAAGGAAAGGTCAGCATGCGCATCGGCACTGACGGCAACGTCTCCGGCACGGAAAACAACGCCCTCTACCAGGCTCTCACGGATTCCATCTATGAGCTGCATAAACAAATGAATGCCATTTATAATGTGCAGCCCAAGGATTCCATGGGAATGCCACATCCCGGACCAGACGCGGAAAGCCAACTGATTGCATTGGAACAACAAGCCAGCCGGTTATTGGAAGAAAACGTGCGGAAACACATCGGCAAGCCGCTGGGCTATTTCTTGTTGCTCTCATGCTATGACTTGTTCGAGCCAAAGGACATCCTCGAACTGGCAGAAAAGGTTTCGGCCGACTATCAAGACAGCCCTGCCCTGCAATACCTGAAGGAAGAAGCCACCAAAAGCGGTGCCACGGCCAACGGACAGACGTTCATTGATGTCGCCATGCCCTCCATGGACGGCGGAGAACTGCAACTCTCCGAAATCATCAAGGCCAACAAACTGACCCTGGTGGACTGCTGGGCAAGCTGGTGCGCCCCGTGCCGTGCGGAAATGCCACACGTGGTGGCCCTATATGAGAAATACCACAAGCAAGGATTGGAAATCGTGGGCATTTCTTTTGACGATGACGAGGAAGCATGGAAAAAGGCAGTGAAGGACATGGGCATGACGTGGCCGCAAGCCTCCGAACTCCAATCGTGGGACAACGTCATGACGGAGAAGTACGGGGTGACCTCCATCCCCTACACCATCCTCATCGGCCAGGACGGCACCATCATCGGGCAGCAGCTCC
The DNA here is from genome assembly GCA_944321565.1 of uncultured Paraprevotella sp. Lineage (GTDB taxonomy): Bacteria > Bacteroidota > Bacteroidia > Bacteroidales > Bacteroidaceae > Paraprevotella. The sequence continues at coordinate 34,542 of CALULT010000008.1, forward strand.
GAGGCGGCGAATTGGAAAAGGCCATCCAGGAATATTTCGGGAAATGACGATTTCCCACCCGACACAGAATACCTCAAAGAAAAATAACTTTTTCAAGGAAACGGGGCGCACTGGGCAACTGGTGGTGCCCCGCTTTTTCCCGTAAGGCACCATAGGGGCACAGATTCCCAACTTGGGGATTTATGCCACTATGCAATGTACTTTGAAGGTTTCCCAAAGACACTACCTCCCCAAAAGATATACTTACTTGGCAAAGTAAGTACTACTTCAATGGCCATCGAAGTATATCTTACTTGGCAAAGTAAGCACCTCAACTTTTCCAGGGCATTTAGGACACGTTTCCACAGAAGGTTCGTTGATTTGCAAAGTTAAACAAATCTTTGGTTCCCAAATCCTAAAGAAAAGGATTTTTTAAATTAACTTTGCAAACGGAAAAAACAGGAAAATGAAACATAACATATTTTTGCTGGCTGCGGCACTCGCTTTTGCCGTAACAGCCCATGCACAAGAAGGAACACAGCGCAAGTGGTGGCAGGACATCAAGCAAAGCACCACATTCGGCGGATACGTCATCGGAAAGGCGGCATTCAACGACCAGGACTTGGACGCGAAGAACGAATCGCATTCCACGTTCGACATCCGGCTCATCCGGGCATACGTGAACGGCAAAGTGTGGGATTTCAAGTATGGACTGCAAATGGAAATGAACGGCGTGGCCGGCGGCAGCTCAGAGAAAGGGCCGCGCGTGGTGGACGCTTGGGCCGAATGGTGCAAGTTCGACTTCCTCTCCGTCAAGTTCGGGCAGTTCAAGCGCGGCTTCACCTTCGAAAATCCCATGAACCCATGGGACATCGGTTTCGGTGCCTATTCACAGGCCACGGACAAACTGGCGGGCATGAACGACCGAACAGGCGAACATGCCTCTAACGGCCGCGACCTCGGCCTGCAAATCCAAGGCGACCTCTTCAAATCAAAGAAAGACGGCCATGCCTTCCTGCACTACCAAGTGGGAGCATATAACGGGCAAGGCATCAACCACGCCGACCGGAACGACAACAAGGACATCATCGGCGGCCTGTGGGTGTCGCCTGTAAAGGACTTGTGCATCGGCGCGTTCGGATGGACAGGCAAATACAGCAAGGATGTAAACGGGCGGAAAGTCACCGTGAACCGCAACCGCATGGCTTTCGGCCTGAAATATGAGTCGCGCTGGACCGTGCGCGGCGAATACGTGACCAGCCAGGGACACAAGATTTCCGACTATCAAGTGGCAGACGACGGCACGACGACTGTCACGGGGCGCGACAAGGCCGACGGATGGTATGCCACGGTGGGTGCTCCCGTCACTTCACATTGCAAGATTTATGGAAAATGGGATGTGTACCGCGACCGCAAGGACCACGCCTCGCAGAAAAGCCTCTATCAAGTGGCCGTGAACTACTATTTCTGCAAGAACCTGAAACTGCAAGGGCTTTATGCGTTCGTGGAAGACAACGCCTACGGTGGCGACCAGCACTATAATACCGGTGAAATCCAGTTGTATTGGCGTTTTTAACGCATTTATGCCTGTCCTACGCCGGAAATCCCTATTTTTGCACATAAAATCAGCACATCAATGAAAAGGAATATATTCTTCTCCGGTTTAATTGTTGCCATGGCTATGCTCTTACCGTCATGCGGCGAAGACCGGACATACGAATTTTTAGCCAAGACAGAAAACAACTATTGGATTGAAAGCCAAATGAGGGACATCTATCTCTACTATCAGGATGTTCCCACATTGGAAAGTGAAGAATATTTCAGTCCCTCGGAAGAATTCTTCTCCAAAATGTTATCCTCGCAAGACAAATATTCCTACATTGAAATGCCCGAAGAAGCCGTCACCCGGAACAACATCCAAGATGTGACATACGGGTTTGACTTCGTGCTCGTGAGCGACCCCACACAAATGACGTCGCAACAATCGGCACGGGTGTTGCAGGTGCTCCCCAACTCGCCTGCCGACATGGCCGGGCTGAAACGTGGCGACTATATCGTGCAAGTCAATGGCGAAAATGTGAACAGCAACAACACGGCCTTGCTGCAAAGCGGAGGCGAGGTGACGCTCTGTGTCGTTCCCTTGACCCGCGACGAAGAAACTGGCAGCATGGTTTGGACGGAAGACACACTCGAATTGCATCTCGCATCCGCCATGGCCATGGAGAACAATCCTTTCTATCTCTACAAAGTGATTGACCATGGCGGCACCAAAGTGGGCTACCTGGTGTATAACGAGTTTGAAACCGGCCCCAACAACAGTGATTTGAGCTACATGGAACAGATGCTGCGAATCTTCTATGAATTCAAGTTACAGGGAGTGACGGAATTTGTGCTGGACTTGCGCTATAACCAAGGGGGAATGGTGAGTTGCGCACAAATGCTGGCCACACTGTTGGCACCTGCCAACTGCCTGGGGCAAGAGTTTGCCCACTTTGTCTTCAATGACAAGCGGCAAGATTTAAACTACACCTTAAACCTCCAGCCGGAATACGCCGTGTTCAACCTGAATCTGAACCGGCTCTTTATCATTTCCGGGCAATACACCGCGTCGGCATCCGAAATGATAATCAACGGGCTCCGTCCCTACATGATCGTGAACCTGCTAGGCACACGAACCATCGGGAAGAACGTGGCCATGACGCAAATCGACAGCCCGTATGGTTTCACCATCTATCCGGTGACGGCCACCGTATATAATAAGAATGGGGAATCAGACTATTCCGGAGGCTTCGCACCCGAATATGTCATCTCCGAATTGAATTATTATCCGTGGGGCGAGCTCGGGGATGAGAACGAACTGTTGTTAAGAAACGCCCTGCAATGGATGGATGGCAGCATTCCGGCCGATGCGGAAAATGTGACTGAAGACGCACCGGAAGAAACGCCGCCAGCAGAAGGAGAAACAGGCGAAGAAGAGAATCCGGAAACGGAAGAAGGAGAAAGCACCGAAACGGAAGAGGGAACGGAAACGGGAAACACACCCAAAACCATATATCGCCTGAAAGGACAGCCATCGACCGGCTATTCCTCCCTCACCCGGCGGAACTTTCCGGCTGCAATCCTCCAACCCATAAGTCCAACCTATTAATATAGCCAAGCGAGATGATTGAGATACGAGTATCGGAAGAAATACGGGCTGTCTGTCCCGCGTTCGTGGGAGCGGCTTTGGAAGCCCGTTTCACCAACACGGCTTATTCCGCCCCGCTATGGGAGGAAATCAAGGCGTTCCAAACGGATTATTGCCGGAAATACACCACGGACTCCCTGAAAGAGATGCCGGCCATCCAGGCCACCCGTGCCGTGTACAAGCGATGCGGGAAAGACCCCAGCCGCTACCGCCCGGCAGCCGAAGCCCTCGTGCGCCGCATGCTGAAGGGGCACGACCTCTACCAGATAGACACCGCCGTGGACCTCATCAACCTGGCCTCCATCGCCTATGGTTACTCCATCGGCGGATTCGATGCCGACAAGATTTCGGGCGACGCGCTGGTCTTGGGCATCGGGCGGGCAGGCGAACCCTACGAAGGCATCGGGCGCGGCCCGCTCAACATCGAAGGCCTTCCCGTCTATCGCGACCGTGACGGCGGCATCGGCACCCCTACCAGTGACCATGAACGCACCAAGCTCGGCCTCTCCTCCACCCGTTTGCTGGCTTTGGTCAACGGCTACGACGGCAACCGCAGCCAAGTGCTGGCCTGCGCGGAGTTCATGCAACAGTTACTTCAGAAATACGCCGGATCGGATGGCGGCTCCATTCAAGTCTTTTAAAAACATAAAAGCCTAGACACACGGCATGTAGCTTACATGCCGTGTGTACAGATACAACTTCCACAAAGAAGGATGACTTTCAATAATAAAAAATCTTTTGCTTTTCCTCAAAAAACAAGTTACCGTCCACATACACCTTACGCTCCGTCCAATTGCCGTGAAGGTCGGTTTTCACATCCCGTATCTCGGCATCGTCATAAATCCAGCTCTCGCCCCCGTAATCCAAACTGAGCTCCATTGCTACCGGAAGATACGGATTTTCCCCGTAACGATAAGTCACATGATAACCGTTACAGTCTGCGAAACCCACAAACGGAGGCGTGTTGCCCTCATACCTAATGCCGAAAGGGACTCCGTTCATGTTCAATGCGTAATCCCACTTGATTATGCCTCCACCATACTGTCCGGCATCATAACGCCCACTATAGCTTATGCCGAAAAATCCTGCCTCACGCGTGTAAGCGGCACAAAATGCCTGGCCGTGGCGTTTGCCTTCCACCCTGACACTGTCGGCCCCGGACGTAAACACATAATGTCCCATCGGTTTCAAGTCGGCATCCACTTCCTCATAAGCCTTCAGGAACCCGTCGGACGAGAAATAGAACGCTTTGAACAAATCGCGGAGCGGATGGTTGCCTCCAGTCTCTTGGTCGAGCGATTTCAAGACCTCTCCGGAATACGTCCGGGCATACCTCACCTCCTTCACTTTCCCTTTAAGCAAGAAGAGGTCACGTTCGGATATGGGCACATCCTTTTGTCCCGCGCCCTCTTGCAGTTCGAGCACACGGTCGCCCGCCCTCAGTTTGTTATCTTCTGCCACGACAAAGTCATACGGCTTCTCCAACAAAGACTCTTTTCCCATTTGCGCCGCCAAAGGTTTGTCCGCATCATATGGATAAAGGTAATGGGTGAAATGAATGCCATGCAGGTGCGGAGTCCCCACATACACATGGCTCATCCTCCCTCTCAAGCCACTCTCCTCGTCCGGTTCCAAAAAGTCCGTAAGTTGCAACACCACATAGCCTTCTTTTTCCGACAAGGTAGCAATGGTATAAGACACCGGGGACTGCGCTTCCCCCATATAATCCCCCAGCAAGGCACGCGAAAAGTAGCCCGGCTTGACCTTACGAAGGAACTTGCCGGACACGGAACCAGCCACGGACGGAATACGGAAATTCACCCAGCCGTTGCCTGCATCCCACCCCGTAAAGCTGTTTACGGAACTTACCTTGCCCACCACCTTTCCTGTGACCGGCTGGCTGCGCACATTGACATTCTCTCCGGTCACCACATAGTAATCTTGCGCCTGAAGCGCGACTGCGGAACAAAAAGCCGCCAACAAAAAAATCTTTCTCATCATAATGCCATAGTATTAAAATCCATATTTCCCAACCTACAACGGCCTTTCATCCCCCATCGAACAATCAGGAAGGGAAGCAACACCGATACCCTTGCCATGAAACGGCCGATAAATCCATAAACAGGCAGAGCCAAAAACAAAATTAATGTTTTTTCAAACATATTCAAAGAAATACAGACGACTTTCTCGCCGTTCCTTCTTATTATATCCCTACCTTTGCATATCAATCAAACAGGTTCGTAAAATGAGACTAGCAACGCTCCTACTGTTCTTCGGATTATTCCTGCAAGTCCAAGCACAAATGAAACAGCCCGACCCCACGGTGTTCATCTTCGTGGGCGATTCCGTATTCCCGATGAGGGAGGCCACGAGCCAGACCGAACTTAAAAAGGGATGGGACATCCAAGGCATCAACGTGGGACGGAAAATCCGCCGCTACTTCTCCGGCGCACATTCCCGCCAAACCACCGGCGCACAGCCTAAGTTCGCCATCTATCCCACGACGCAGGCCCTGAACGACTATGCCCTCATACGCCTGCGGGAAAGGCGCGGGTTCCGCTACCTTCCCTCCGCGGAGTTGAAGGATTGCGACTATACCCGCGTGGAACTGGGGCTTTTCAAAATGGAAAACCTTCCGAACCTGGGCTTCGCCGTCACGCCCGCCACCCCGCTCAAGCCCGGTGAATACATCCTGGTGGACTTGTCACAAAAGCCCGTCAACGAATACGGCGACTTCAAGGCATACGACTTCACGGTGGAGGAAAAACCATGAGAAAGCCACTCCTGCTCTTTTTATGCGTGTGGCTGTCATTGGCGGCATGGGCGCAAACTTCCCATTGGAACACCCGCGACTTCCGCTTGGTGACGAACTACGAGGTGAAATGCGACTCCGGTTGCACATTGCTCTATCTCCTGACCCTTGTCCCACGCAGCCATCCAGGCTTTCAGGACATTCAGAAAACCACATTCAGCATAAAGCCTTTCAGGGTATTTACGGAACGGAACACATGCTTTGCCGAATTCCGCATCAAAAACCCGCAACAAGCTTTCGACCTCACCGTCTTGACCGAAGGACGGCTCTACAACACCGACTACGCTTCCAGGCGCAGCGCGCCCTCCATCCCGCAAGACAGTCTGACCGTCTTCTTGCAGTCCACGCCATTATGTGAATCCGACTCTCCGCAAATCCGGAACATGGCCGCCCGAATCATGCAACGCGAGAAGTCCGACATCGGACGCATCCACGCCATTTGGGAAACAGTCCACGACATCCCTTTTGTCTATGGCCCGGTGAAAAGCGCGCTTGAAATCCTCAACTCCCAAGAAGGCTGCTGCACGGGGAAAACCAACCTTTTCATGGCTCTTTGCCGGGCCTGCGGCATCCCTGCACGGGAGTACTATGGAATTGCCTCAGGAGAAGCACACGCCTGGCCCGAAGCATACTTGGAAGGACGGGGATGGGTGAAATTCGAACCTACGCACTTCAATGAAACGGACTATAAATCCATCAACGGCTGGCACGTCAGGCTTTCTGACGGACGTTTCGTACTTCTCGCGCTGGATACGAATTTCCGCTACCGCTTCGTGTCCAAAGGAGCCAAAGCCACAGTGAAGGAATCGTTCCGCTTTGACGTATTGCAAGAAGAATAAGAAATTATGCCACATCGTAGGCTATAAAAATTGCAGGAAAAAAAGAAATGGACAGCCCCAACTTGCAGGGAAACTATCTCCGAAGGGGCGAAAGAGGCTTCATCCACATGGCCATAACGGCCGTTCTGTTTGCCATGTGGAATGAAGCATAAATGGGAAACCCCTCCGGCCATACGCGGATATTCAAATGCAGAATTCTGGCCCAACAAACAAAAAAACTGCGATTTTGTTTGCGGATTAAAAGATTCTCCATATATTTGCAAGCGTAAACGGTAAACAAAAGACAAAAAGACAATGTACTTGAACAAGAATACATATTGGTGGTGGCGCAACTCAAGACCGCAAAAGTCGTGAGGAGCAAGTCCCGTATGTGTATTCCATAAAGTAAAAGATAAACGCGGAGGCCTGTCGTACTTACGACGGGCCTCCTTTTTTTATGCCCATAATCACAAACCATAAACATCTCAAAGCAATGAAAACTTTTCACGTGAACCCGGAAGGGTATTATGGAAACTTCGGCGGAGCCTACGTGCCGGAGATTCTCTACAAGGCGGTGGAAGACCTGCGGAAGGCTTATCTGCCCATTCTCGAAAGCGAGTCGTTCCAAAAGGAGTTCCACGCGCTGCTGAAAGACTACGTGGGACGGCCTTCGCCCCTCTACCTTGCCCGCCGCATGAGCGAGAAATACGGCTGCAGGCTCTACCTGAAGCGCGAAGACCTGAACCACACCGGAGCACACAAGATCAACAACGCCCTCGGACAAATCCTCCTGGCACGGGCCATGGGCAAGAAACGCATCATCGCCGAAACGGGCGCGGGGCAGCACGGCGTGGCCGCCGCCACCGTCTGCGCCCTGATGGACATGCCCTGCCGGGTCTATATGGGCGCGACGGACGTGAAGCGGCAACACGTCAACGTGGAACGCATGAAGATGCTGGGCGCGGAGGTTTATCCCGTGGAGAGCGGCAACAAGACGCTGAAGGATGCCACGAACGAGGCCATCCGCGACTGGTGTTGCCACCCGGCGGACACGTTCTACATCATCGGCTCCACCGTGGGGCCGCATCCCTACCCCGATTTGGTGGCCCGCCTGCAAAGCGTCATCAGCCGCGAAATCAAGGAGCAGCTCCTGGAAAAGGAAGGCCGCGACTATCCCGACTACCTGATGGCGTGCGTGGGCGGAGGCTCGAACGCCGCCGGCACGATATACCACTACATTGACGACGAGCGGGTGGGCATCTTCCTCAGCGAAGCCGGAGGGCACGGCATCGACAGCGGCGAAACGGCGGCCACGATACACTGCGGCTCGCTGGGCATCATACACGGCAGCCGCACCCTCGTGATGCAGGACGAGGACGGGCAGATCATCGAACCCTACTCCCTCTCGGCCGGACTCGACTATCCCGGCATCGGCCCGCTGCATGCCCACCTCGCCGCCACGCACCGCGCCACGGTCATGGCCATCAACGACGACGAGGCTCTCCGCGCGGCTTTCGAGCTGACCCGGCTGGAAGGCATCATCCCCGCCCTGGAGTCGGCCCATGCCCTCGGCATGCTGCCCAAGATGAAGTTCAAGCCCGACGACGTGGTGGTGCTCACCGTGAGCGGACGGGGCGACAAGGACTTGGACACCTACCTTGCCCACAAAGACGACGAAGGCATTTGACAAACAATCCAACCTAAAAGACAAAACGACATGGACACATTCCGTTACACCACCGCCGTGCGCCAGATTCTCGGCGACCTCTACACCCCGGTCAGCACCTACTTGAAGGTGCGCGACCTCTATCCCCAAAGCGCGTTGATGGAAAGCTCGGACTACCACAGCCACGACAACAGCCGCTCCTTCATCGCCCTGAACCCGATGGCCAGCATCGCCGTGGGACACGGCACCGTCACGGCACGATACCCCGACGGCACACGCGACACGCGCGACATCAACGACTGTTACCGCACGGAACATGCCTTCCGCGATTTCCTGTCGCGTTTCGCCGTGACGGGCGACAAGAAAGAGTTTTGCGGGCTTTACGGCTACACCTCGTTCAATGCCGTGCGCTACTTCGAGCACATCGCCATCAAGGATGCCACACAGGAACAGAACGACGCGCCCGACATGCTCTACATCCTCTACAAGTATGTCATCGTTTTCGACCACTTCAACAACACGCTGACGCTGGTGGAACTCACCGAAGGCGACGAGCCGGACACGCTCGACGAGTTGGAGCGGGTCATCCGCAACCACAATTTCGCCACCTACGACTTCCATCCCGTGGGCGAAACCGCCAGCACCCTGACCGACGAAGAACATAAAGCCAACATCCGCCGTGGCATCGCCCACTGCCTGCGCGGCGACGTGTTCCAGATCGTGCTGAGCCGCCGTTTCATCCAACGCTACGAAGGCGACGACTTCAAGCTCTACCGCGCCCTGCGCAGCATCAACCCCAGCCCCTACCTCTTCTATTTTGACTTCGGCGGCTTCCGCATCTTCGGCTCTTCGCCCGAGACGCATTGCCGCATCGAGGGTCGGCGGGCCTACATCGACCCCATCGCGGGCACCACCCGGCGCACGGGACGGGCGGACGAGGACGAGAAGAACGCCCTGTTCCTGAAAAACGACCCGAAGGAAAACGCCGAACACGTCATGCTGGTGGACCTGGCGCGCAACGACCTGAGCCGCAACTGCCACGACGTGCGGGTGGAGTTCTACAAGGACATGCAGTACTACAGCCACGTCATCCACCTCGTGAGCCGCGTGAGCGGGACGCTCGACGAACAGGCCGACCCCATCAAAGCGTTCATCGACACTTTCCCCGCCGGCACCCTTTCCGGTGCGCCGAAAGTGCGGGCCATGCAACTCATCAGCGAACTGGAACCGCACAACCGGGGGGCATACGGCGGCTGCATCGGCTTCATCGGGCTGGACGGCTCGCTGAACCAGGCCATCACCATACGCACCTTCGTCAGCCGCAACAACGAACTGTGGTTCCAAGCCGGCGGAGGCATCGTGGCCAAGAGCAACGAAGAGTATGAATTACAGGAAGTCAACAACAAACTGGGGGCTTTGCGGCATGCCATCCGCATGGCGGAAGACATGTAGCCCTGCCCACACCTTATTATATATAGCACAATGAAAACAGTCATCATCGACAACTACGACTCCTTCACCTACAACCTCTACCATCTGGTGCGTGAAGCGGGAGTGGAAGCCACCGCCGTCCGCAACGATGCCTTCCGGCTTGAAGACCTTGCGGACTACGACAAAATCATCCTGAGCCCCGGCCCCGGCATCCCCGAAGAAGCCGGCCTGTTGCTGGACGTTATCCGCACCTATGCCGGACGCAAACCCATGCTCGGCGTGTGCCTCGGCCACCAGGCCATCGGCCAGGTGTTCGGCGCACGGCTCACGAACCTCTCCGAAGTGTTCCACGGGGTGCAGGCGCCTTGCCTCCTGACGGGAGAAGACCATCTGTTCCACGGCCTGCCCCGACGGTTTCCCGTGGGGCGTTACCACTCCTGGGTGGTCAGCCGCGAAGGGTTCCCCAATTGCCTGCAAGTCACAGCGGCCAGCGAAGAAGGCCACGTCATGGCCCTGCGCCACCGCGACTACGACATCCATGGCATCCAGTTCCATCCGGAATCCGTGCTCACCCCCGGCGGACGCGCCATCGTGGAGAACTTCCTGCGCCACACGCCACCCCAATCCTCCACCCCAACCTATCCACAAACCAACGTATGAAACAGATTCTCACACAAATCACCAACGGCGAGGTGCTGACCCGCGAACAGACCCGCCAGTTCATCCACGGAGTCGTGGACGGACAATACAACGACGTGCAAGTCAGTGCCCTCCTCACGGGACTCATCATGCGGGGCATCAAGGTCAATGAACTGCTCGGCCTGCGCGACGGGCTTATCGAGACCGGAAATCCCGTGGACTTCAGCCCCTATCGTGTCATGGACATCGTGGGCACGGGAGGCGACCACAAGAACACGTTCAACATCTCCACCTGCGCCTGCCTCGTGGTGGCGGGGGCGGGCTACAAAGTGGCCAAGCACGGCAACTATGCCGCCACTTCCACATCCGGCGCAAGCAATGTCATGGAGCAACATGGCGTACGGTTCACGTCCGATGCCGGCCAGCTGCGCCGCAACCTGGAGGAATGCAACTTCGCCTATCTCCATGCCCCGCTTTTCGCCTGCGGCATGAAAGCCGTGGCACCGGTGCGCAAGATGCTCCAGATTCCCACATGCTTCAACCTCCTCGGGCCGCTGGTCAACCCCTGCCGCCCGGCCTACCAGCTGTTGGGCGTGGCCAACCTGAACCAAATGCGGCTCTACAGTAGCGTGTATGAGAAGTTGGGTGTCGGATACGGCATCGTGAACAGCATCGACGGCTACGACGAGATCTCGCTCACAGGCGACTTCAAGGTAAAAACCACCACGATGGAAAAGATTTTCCGCCCCGAAGACCTCGGGCTTCCCGCCGCCCGCCCCGAAGAACTTTTCGGCGGCACGACGGTGGAAGAAGCCGCAGGCATCTTCGACAGCGTGCTGGAGAACCGCAGCACGGAGAGTCGGAAAAACGTGGTGCTGGCCAACGCCGCCTTCGCCATCAAGGTCATTGAGCGGGACAAGGACATCGCGGAATGCCTCTCCATCGCCCGCGAATCGCTGGAGGGCGGACGCGCCCTCGCCTGCCTGAAGAAATACGTGGAACTCAACAACTGAAAAAAGATGAAAGACATTTTGGAAGAAATCCTGATTCGCAAGCGTACAGAAGTGGAACAGGCCAAGCGGCGGACACCGCTCCGCGCCCTGAAAGAAGTCCGCCACACCACGGCATGCCGCTCCATGCGGGAAGCCTTGCTGCAGTCGCCGTCGGGCATCATCGCGGAATTCAAACGCAAGTCGCCCTCGAAAGGCTGGATCCGTCCCGACGGACAGGCCACCGTCATCCCCGCCGCCTACGCCGGGGCCGGAGCCGCCGCCCTCTCCATTCTGACCGACGAACCTTATTTCGGCGGGCAGCTGGGCTTCATCAGCCAGGCGCGCCCCATGACACACTGCCCCATCCTGCGCAAGGACTTCATCATCGACGAATACCAGCTCCACGAGGCGAGGATAGCCGGGGCCGACGCCGTGCTGCTGATCGCCGCCGCGCTGCCCCTGGACGAATGCGGGCAGCTGATGCGCCAGGCCCACGAATTGGGATTGGAAGTGTTGCTGGAAATCCACAGCGAGGACGAACTGCCCTACGCCGCCCTGCGCCCGGACATGCTGGGCGTGAACAACCGCCACCTGGGCACGTTCCACACCGACGTGGAAAACTCCTTCCGCATCGCCTCCCTCCTGCCCCGCGACCAGCTCCTGGTATCGGAGAGCGGCATCTCTTCCCCCGCCACCGTCCGCGCCCTGCGCGAGGCCGGGTTCCGGGGATTCCTCATCGGCGAGACGTTCATGCGGCAGCCCGACCCGGCCGCCGCCCTCCGCAGCTTCATCCGGGAGGTGGAACGATGAAACGACTCATCGTCAAGGTCTGCGGCATGCGCGATGGAGAGAACATCCGCCGGGTGGAAGCCCTCGCGCCGGACTGGATGGGCTTCATCTGCTGGGAAGGTTCGCGGCGGCATGTGCCCGAAGTGCCGGACTACCTGCCCGTGAAGTGCCGCCGTGTGGGCGTGTTCGTCAATCCTTCAGTGGAATACGTGGACACACGCATCAAGGAACTGGAACTCGACCTTGTGCAACTCCACGGACAGGAAACGCCGGATTTCTGCCGTGCCGTCAAAGATTTGTCCAACTCCAAAGACCATTCCGTGGAAATCATCAAGGCGTTCGGCATCGCCACAGGAAAACCTTTCCCCGACACGGCAGCCTATGAAGAGGCATGCGACTTTTTCCTGTTCGACACACAAACGCCCACTGTCGGAGGCAGCGGGCAGACATTCGACTGGAATATGCTCAGCGGATACCAAGGAAACACGCCTTTCCTGCTCAGCGGAGGCATCGGCCCAGACAGCCTGCCGGCCCTTAAGGAATTTTCCCACCCGTATTGGGCCGGCGTGGACTTGAACTCGCGTTTCGAAATCTCCCCCGCCCGGAAAGACACGGAAAAACTCGCTACCTTCTTAAAAGCTTTGAGAGAACAAAACAATGTATAAACTTAAAAATAGAACATCATGAACAGAATCAACAAACTATTCAACGACAAACCGCAACAAATCCTTTCACTGTACTTCTGCGCCGGACACCCGGCACCGGACAGCACGGCCGACATCGTCCGCACCCTGGCCGCGCGAGGCATTGACATGGTGGAAATCGGCATTCCCTTCAGCGACCCCATGGCCGACGGCCCCGTCATCCAGGATGCCGCCACCAAGGCATTGCGCGGCGGCATGACTCTGCGCCGCTTGTTCGACCAGCTGAAGGACATCCGCCGCGACGTGGAAATCCCCCTGCTTCTGATGGGCTATCTGAATCCCATTTTCCATTACGGCTTCGAAGCGTTCTGCCAAAGCTGTGCCGAATGCGGCATCGACGGGGTCATCATCCCCGACCTGCCTTTCCGCGACTACATGGAGACTTATAAGCCCATCGCCGACCGTTACGGCCTGCGCATTATCATGCTCATCACCCCCGAAACCAGCGAGGAGCGCATCCGCCTCATCGACCAGCACACCGACGGCTTCATCTACATGGTGTCGTCCGCTGCCACCACCGGAGTGCAAAAAACGTTCGATGCAGAAAAACAGGCCTACTTCAACCGCGTAAACGGCATGGGACTGACCCATCCGCGCATGATCGGCTTCGGCATCAGCAACCGCCAAACATTGGAAACCGCGCAACGGAACGCCGCCGGTGCCATCATCGGCAGCCGCTTCGTCAGCCTGCTCGACCAATACGGCAAAGCCGGCACGGCATTGAACCATTTGTTTGAGGACTTAAAAAAATAGCGGAAAAATCCAGGCAACGCACAGCAATGAAAGTTTCAGAGCCTGAAACACCCAGTTTCAGAGCCTGAAACACCCAGTTCCAGAGCCTGAAACACCCAGTTCCAAGAGCCTGAAACACCCAGTTCCAAGAGCCTGAAACACCCAGTTCCAAGAGCCTGAAACACCCAGTTCCAAGAGCCTGAAACACCTGGTTCCAAGAGCCTGAAACACCTGGTTCCAAGAATTAGGTACATCTAGTTCCGAAAGTCCGGAACAACAGTCTGTGCCTTTTCCTGATTTCACGCAGGTTTTCTACCCACAATCCATGCCATCTGCCCAAAAAGTGATAACTTTGCAGCATGGAATGGATAAACAGTCTACTGTTCGAGCACAGTGCCATACAGGCCATCATCGTGCTCTCGCTGGTGACAGCCACGGGATTGTGGCTGGGCAAGATTCATGTGTGGGGCGTGTCGCTCGGGGTTACGTTCGTGTTCTTCATGGGCATCTTGGCGGGCCATCTGGGCATCACGCTGGACAAACAAATGCTGGACTACGCCGAAAGTTTCGGGCTTGTCATCTTCGTCTATGCCCTCGGGCTGCAGGTGGGGCCGGGCTTCTTCAGCTCTTTCCGCCACGGCGGAATCCCGCTGAACATGCTGAGCATCGGTGTCATCCTGCTGGGCACCGCGCTGACCGTGCTCCTGAGCCGCTGGTTTAACATCCCGTTGCCGGACATGGTGGGCGTGTTGTGCGGGGCAACGACCAACACCCCCGCGCTCGGCGCGGCGCAACAGACCCTGCAACAGATGGGGTTGCCAGACAGCGGGGCGGCACTGGGCGCCGCCGTGGCCTACCCGCTCGGGGTGGTCGGCGTAATCCTGGCCATCCTGTTCCTGCGCAAGGTGCTCGCGCGGCCCGCCGACCTGAAAGAACAAAAAGAAGACGGGCAGAACAGCCCCTACGTGGCGGCGTTCCAAATCCATAACCCGGCCATCTTCCACAAGACCATCAAAGACCTCGCCCCGCACAGCCACACGAAATTCGTGATTTCGAGACTGTGGCGAGACGGAAAAGTGACCATCCCCATCGGGACGACCGAACTGCGGGAAAACGACCGCATCCTGGTGGTGACGACGGAAAAGGAGATGCCCACCCTCACCCTACTGTTCGGCGAACAGGAAAACCGCGACTGGAACAAGGAGGACATCGACTGGAACAGCATAGACCGCAACCTGGAATCGCACCACATCGTGGTGACCAAACCGGAAATCAACGGGAAGCGCATCGGTTCGCTCCACCTGCGCAATGACTACGACATCAACATCAGCCGTGTGCTGCGCAGCGGAGTGCAAATCCTGGCCACGCCCGACCTCGTGCTGCAAATCGGCGACCGCCTTACCGTCATCGGGGAAAAGGCGGCCATCAAGCGCGTGGAAAGCATCTTGGGCAACTCGGTGAACAGCCTGCGCGAACCGAACCTGGCCGCCATCTTCATCGGCATCGTGCTGGGCTTGGTGCTAGGCTCCATCCCCCTTTCCATCCCGGGCATCAGCAGCCCGGTGAAAATGGGGCTGGCCGGAGGGCCTATCATCGTGGGCATCCTGGTGGGGTGTTTCGGACCGCGGCTGCACATGCGGATTTACACCACCCGCAGCGCGAACCTGATGCTGCGCGGCATCGGGCTTTCGCTCTACCTGGCCGGCATCGGCATTGACGCGGGCGCGCATTTCTTCGAAACGGTGGTGCGCCCCGAGGGGCTGGTGTGGGTGGCATCGGGATTCCTCATCACCGTCGTGCCGCTGTTGCTCCTCGCCCCCGTGGCCATGCGTTGGTGCAAGATGAACTTCGGCACCACCTGCGGCATGCTTTGCGGCAGCATGGCCAACCCGATGGCCTTGAACTACGTGAACGACAGCCTGCCCGGCAACGACGCTTCCGTCAGCTACGCCACGGTCTATCCCCTTGGCATGTTCCTCCGTGTGGTCATCAGCCAGGTCGTGCTCATGCTGTTCCTATGACCCATTTATGCTTAGCGCGGAATAAATTTGTGCATTCCTAAATAACAAATTATCGGATAGGAGGTGCAGCATTCTTGCTGCACATATTCGCACAATTGCGTATGCCAGTGACCTGTCTTGTGATTGTGCGGCAGGAATGCCGCACCTCCTATAAATTCTATTGAATTTTGTCCCGCCCCAAGATTCGGAAGCGGGCAAAAAAATGCCTGCGGGATGACGCTCCACGCAGGCTTTAAACGATTTTATCCTACTAGCCACTTAGCGCCTAGGATGCCACCTCTATTTATTATCCTCTTCCGGTATGGCGGAAGATGCCGTGCGGCGGCGGCGTTTCGGTTTTTCCTCAGCCACCTTGTTTTCCAGTGTAACCCCGGCCAATTCCGGGTCTATCATGATGCGCCCGCAATATTCGCACACGATGATTTTCTTCCGCATGCGGATATCCAACTGGCGCTGGGGCGGAATCTTGTTGAAGCAACCGCCACAGGCATCACGCTGCACATAGACAATGCCCAATCCATTGCGGCTGTTCTTGCGAATCCGCTTGAAGGCCAAAAGCAAGCGCGGCTCGATGGTGGCTTCCAGGGCCTTTGCCTTCTCGCGCAACTTTTCTTCTTCCGACTTCGTTTCGGAAACGATTTCTTCCAGTTCGGACTTCTTCACCTCCAAATCGGCACGACGTTCCTTCATTTCTTCCGTGCAATGTGCGATTTCCTCGTTTTTCTGGTCAATGGCGGCCTTTGCTTCGCGGATGCGCTTCTCGTTCAGTTCCACATCGAGAGACTGGTATTCGATTTCCTTGCTCAAAGACTCATATTCGCGGTTGTTACGCACGTTGTCCAACTGTTGCTGATACTTCTCAATGGAAGCCTTGTTGGCTTCTATCGTATGCTTGCGGTTCGCAATGTCGGCGTTAAGCTCATCTATCGTCCCATGGATTTTCTCGATACGTGTGGACAGACCTTCGAGTTCGTCTTCCAAGTCCTGCACTTCCAAGGGGAGTTCGCCCCGCAACGTCTTAATCTTGTCTATCTCGGAGAGTATGGTCTGCAACTGGTACAGGTTCCTCAATTTCTCCTCAATGGACAAATCGACCGTTTCTTTCTTCGTTTCTTTTGCCATAAGCCTTACTTACAAATATTTAATGGGATTTGTATTTATCGAAGTCATGTAAAGCGGTAAATCCGGACATGCCTCGCTGATAATCGAATGAAAAATCTCTTTCGTGTATTGCTCGCTTTGGTAATGCCCCATCGCGACAATCTGCAACTCCTGGTCGTGCCCGAAATATTGGTGATAGTGCATCTCCCCTGTCAGAAACGCATCGGCACCGAGCCGGATGGCTTCCTCCAAAAGGAAATCACCCGCGCCCCCGCACAACACGACTTTCCGGACGGGACGTTGCAACAACTCATTGTGGGACAAACATTCAATCTGAAACACGGACTTCACGCGCTGCAGGAATTTCAGGGAATCTTCCGCCTCGGGCAGGACTCCGGACACGCCGCTTCCCGCCATGACGGTGTATTCGTGTCCGCCATCCCTCACTTTCACCGGACGGGGAAGCAAGAGCCGCACCTGTTCCATCTCCAGTTTCTCCGCAATCTTGAAATTCACGCCGTCTTCCGCATTGTCCAGATTCGTATGGGCCGAATAGACCGTCACGTCGTTTTGGATGGCCTTGCGCACACACCGTTCCACATAGCTGCGATCCGACACGGTTTTCAAGCCATGGAACAACAAAGGATGATGGGACACCACCAAGTTGCACCCCAAATCAACAGCCTCGTCAATGACTTCTTCCGTCACGTCAAGACACAATAAAGCCCCTGATGCTTCCACCTCTGTCAATCCGACTTGCAAGCCAGCATTATCATAGCTTTCCTGCAAGGGCAAAGGCGCGAATCGTTCAAGGGCAAAAACCACTTCGCTAATTTTCACGTCAATAGAAAATTTCTGCAAAAATACAACTTACGGACGTACTTTCCAAAAAACGGACGGAAGTTTTAGCGTTTATTTGCTTTCTCTCCCCTGAACACCGGGCGCAGGCAACCAAACGCGTCGAAAGTCCGGCGCGCGGACAGGGAAATCGTGATGACCAGCGACAACATGGAAGCCACCACCGTGATGACACTGATCATCAACTGGTATTTGATGGCCACTTCGGGCACCGACCCGCCTAGAATCTGCCCGATCATCGTGCCGGGAAAAGACACGATGCCCAACACGGCCATATTGGCGACGCAGGGGGAAAACGACTTGACCACGGCCGAACGCAGGAACGGCAGCGTGGCCTCGAAACGCGTGGCGCCGTTGCCCAACAAATAATAATAAAGGTCTTGTTCACGCTGCAAATCGCTGTAATAGACATTGACGGCCATGATGTTCACCGTCAGCATATTGCCAAACAGCACTCCGGCCACGGGAATGAAGAAGCGGGCGGCAAACACATCGTCGGCACGCACCACGAAACACAAAAAATACAATGAAACCAGCAACGCCGTCACAAGGAAGCCGATGAAAACCGGCATGAAAAGCACACCATAGCGCAGGTTCGTGCGGCTCACTGCGGTATAGGCCGCGATGACCGCCATGGCCGCCATCCACAACACGTTCACCCACGCATTGTCCCATTGGAACAAAAAACGCAGATAAAACCCGATGAGCAACAGTTGGATGGTCATGCGCACGGTGCCCACCAACGCCGCCCACAACAGCCCCGTGCGAAACTTCCACAGGAAATAAAAAGGAACCAGCATGAGCAACATGCCCACGCCTAACGCCGTATATGTCAAATCCACTGTTTCCATTCAGCCTTTTGTCTGTCGTCAAAGCCTTATAACCCGGTCGCACACCTCCATGAACGCCCGATTGTGCGACACGGTCAGGACTGCCGTCCCTTTCGAAGCCGCATCGCGGAACAAAGCGGCCACCCGCCCCACGCTGTCCTCGTCCAAAGCCGACGTGGGTTCGTCGGCAAGCCACAGCCGTTTGCCCAACAACGCGGCTGCGGACAGGACGACCCGCTGTTGCTGCCCCCCGGAAAGCTGCCCGGCCTTGCGCCGGAACAATGACCGCTCCAACCCCAACAGCCCCCAAACCCGGAACAGCTCCTCTTCGTCCAACTTCGTTTCGCGGTTGGCTTTCAGCCCAAAGGGCATGCGCACCATCTCTTCCACGGATTCCGCCGTAGTCAATATGCGTTGGGGCACGTATGCCGTCTGCTGGCGGATTCGCTCCACCGTGCGTGCAGACAACTCGTCTCCGCAGACCCATATCCTCCCACCATCCAAAGGCAAGAACCCCAGCACCATACGCAACAGGGACGTTTTCCCGCAACCGGACTCGCCGGTAATGCAGACCCACTCTCCCGGCTTCAGTTCCAACCCGAAATTGCGGAACAAGACACGCCCCCCGAGCCGCAATGCGGCATCCTCTATTTTCAGCATATCGTCCATTCTACGCACAAAGTTAATAAAAATAAAGTCTTTATTGGCAAAAGATTCGTATCTTTGCCGAAACTGTTTACATGAGTTAGCATTTGAACAATGGGTTTACTGTATAAAGCTCGCACAGCCAGCATGGAAGAACGCTGGTACCAAATCCGTTTCGAGGAAGCGAACGAACCGGAAAAAATGGAGATGAGGGAAATGTTCCTCCCGCCTGAATGGTTTCCGCAAAGCGGGGCACAACTGACATGGCCCCATGCCGGAACGGATTGGCATGACATGCTCCCCGAAGTGACGGACTGCTACGTGCGCATGGCCTACGAAATCGCCTCGCGCGAACCTTTGTTAATAGTCACTCCGGAATGCAAACAAGTGGAAGCCCTCCTGCGGGAAAAACTCCCATCCGCCGTCTTCGGGAAGATACAATGGGCAGAATGCCCGACCGACGACACGTGGGCACGCGACCATGGGTTCATCACCTTGGTTGGCGAAAACGGCCCGCGGCTGCTGGACTTCCAGTTCAACGGATGGGGCGGAAAGTTCCCGGCATCACAAGATAACCGCATCAACCGGAAGCTGATGGAACAGGAGATTTTGCAAGGAGAATACGCCGACTGCCTGGACTTCGTGCTCGAAGGCGGCGCCATCGAAAGCGACGGGCAGGGCACCATCATGGCCACATCCGGATGCCTGCTCGCCCCCGGACGCAACGAAGGAATGAATCTGGCAGACATTGAGGAACACCTGCTGCGGACATTGCATGCCCAAAGAATCCTGTGGCTCGACCACGGACACCTGGAAGGCGACGACACGGACGGGCACATCGACACGTTGGCACGCTTCTGTCCCGGACAGGCCATCGCCTACGTGAGATGCACGGACAAAAGCGACAGCCACTATGAAGACTTGGCCTTGATGGAAAAACAATTGCGTTCGTTCCGCACCCTGCAGGACGAGCCCTACCAGCTCGTGCCGCTGCCCATGCCGGATGCCATTTATGACGAGAACGGTGAACGGCTTCCTGCCACGTATGCCAATTTCTTCGTGGTCAACGGTGCCGTCCTGATGCCCACATACAACCAGCCCGTCAATGACGAGACGGCCAAGAAAGCCTTGCAAAAAGTTTTCCCGCAACACGAGGTGGTCGGCATCGACTGCCGTGTGCTGATACGGCAACACGGTTCCCTGCACTGTTCCACCATGCAGTTTCCCTCGTCCGTGCTCAAACCAATCCACGAATAAACATGAAAACGATACGCATCGGACTTATCCAACAGTCCAACACCGCAGACCTGAAAGAAAACCTGTACAAGCTGGCCCAAAACATCGAAGAAGCCAGCCGCAACGGCGCACAGCTCGTCGTGCTTCAGGAACTGCACAATTCACTATACTTCTGCCAAACGGAAGACACCCGGAATTTCGACCTTGCCGAACCGATTCCCGGCCCTTCGACCGGCTTTTTCGGCGAGCTGGCCAAGCAATTCGGCATCGTGCTCGTCACCTCGCTGTTCGAAAAACGCGCGGCGGGAATTTACCACAACACGGCCGTGGTGTTCGACACCGACGGCAGCATCGCGGGGACTTACCGCAAGATGCACATCCCCGACGACCCGGCATATTACGAGAAATTCTACTTCACGCCGGGCGACTTGGGCTTCCGCCCCATTCAGACTTCCGTCGGCAAACTTGGCGTACAGGTGTGCTGGGACCAATGGTATCCGGAAGGTGCCAGGCTCATGGCCTTGCAGGGCGCGGAACTGCTCATTTATCCCACAGCCATCGGCTACGAGGGCAGCGACACGCCGGAAGAACAGGAACGCCAACGCGAAGCCTGGACCACCGTGCAACGCGGACATGCCGTGGCCAACGGGATTCCCGTAGTGGCCGTCAACCGCGTAGGTCATGAACCAGACCCCTCCGGCCAAACAGGCGGCATCCGGTTTTGGGGCAGCAGTTTCGTCTGCGGCCCGCAAGGAGAGTTCCTGGCCCGTGCGGACAAGGACAAAGAAGAAATACTCATCGCAGAAGTTGATTTGGAACGCTCGGAAAACGTCCGCCGCTGGTGGCCGTTCCTGCGCGACCGGCGCATAGAAGAATTCGCCCCGCTCACCCGCCGTTTCATTGATTAATCATTTAAGTATAACCATAAACAGAAAAAGGAAATATGTCATCCTCATTAAGATTCGAAGTCGTAGGCGAAGCTTTCAAGAAAAAGGCCAAAGGCATACCGGCACCGACGGAAAGACCTTCCGAATTTTTCGGAAAATATGTATTCACGCGGCAGAAAATGTACAAATACCTTCCCGCCGACGTATATAAAAAGATGTGCGACGTGATTGACAATGGCGCATCGCTCGACCTGCAGACGGCTGATGCCGTGGCCGCAGGCATGAAAAAATGGGCCATGGAACTGGGCGTGACCCACTGCACACACTGGTTCCAACCGCTGACCGAGGGCACGGCGGAAAAACATGACGCCTTCGTGGAACACGACGGCAAAGGCGGCATGGTGGAAGAATTTTCAGGAAAGCAACTCATCCAACAGGAACCCGACGCGTCCTCTTTCCCGAACGGGGGCATCCGTTCCACGTTCGAGGCAAGAGGATATTCGGCCTGGGATCCGGCCTCGCCGGTGTTCGTCATCGGCGACACGCTGATGATTCCCACCATCTTCATTTCTTATACGGGTGAAGCATTAGACTACAAGGCTCCGTTGAAAAAAGCCATCCACGCCGTGGACAAAGCTGCCACCGACGTGTGCCGGTATTTCTATTCCGACGTGAAAAAAGTCATTTCCAACCTTGGATGGGAACAGGAATATTTCCTGGTGGACGAAGGACTTTACGCCACACGCCCTGACTTGCTCATGACAGGACGCACCCTTTTGGGGCACGAGTCGGCCAAAAACCAACAGATGGACGACCACTACTTCGGCTCCATCCCCGAACGGGTGGCCGAGTTCATGAAAGACCTCGAAATCCAAGCCTTGGAGCTGGGCATCCCCTGCAAGACGCGCCACAACGAAGTGGCCCCCAACCAATTCGAGCTGGCTCCCATTTTCGAAGAAACCAACCTGGCCGTGGACCACAACATGCTGCTCATGTCGCTGATGAAGAAAATCGCGCGGAAACATGGCTTCCGCTGCCTGCTCCACGAAAAACCGTTCGCGGGCATCAACGGTTCAGGCAAGCACAACAACTGGTCGCTGGCCACCGACACGGGCATCCTTCTGCACGGGCCGGGACGCACCCCGGCCGACAACCTGCGGTTCGTCACGTTCATCGTCGAGACGCTCATGGCTGTCTATCGCCACAACGGGCTGCTCAAAGCCTCCATCATGAGTGCCACGAACGCACACCGCCTCGGCGGGCACGAAGCTCCTCCGGCCATCATCTCGTCATTCCTCGGCAAACAGCTAAGCGACATCCTGGAACATTTGGAGAACACCACGGATGACGAACTGATTGACGTGGCCAGCAAACATGGCATGAAGCTGGACATTCCGCAAATCCCGGAACTGCTCATCGACAACACCGACCGCAACCGCACCTCGCCCTTTGCCTTCACCGGAAACCGTTTCGAGTTCCGCGCCGTAGGCTCGCAAGCCAATTGCGCGGCGGCCATGATCGTGCTCAACGCGGCCATGGCCGAAGCCCTCATCAACTTCAAGACTCGGGTGGACGCCTTGCTCGAAAAAGGCGTGGACAAGACCAAGGCCATCCTGCAAGTGGTGCGCGAGGACATCAAGACCTGCAAACCCATCCATTTCGATGGCAACGGATATTCCGAAGAATGGCAGGAAGAAGCCAAGCGGCGCGGGCTGGACACGGAACGCAGTTGCCCGCTGGTGTTCGACCGGTACCTGGACGAAAGCAGCGTGAAAATGTTCGAAACCACCCATGTGTTCACGCGCAACGAAATCGAAGCCCGCAACGAAATCAAATGGGAAACCTATACGAAAAAGGTGCAGATTGAAGCGCGCATCTTCGGAGACCTGTGTATGAACCACATCATCCCCGTGGCCACGCGCTACCAAAGCACACTCATCGACAACGTGCATAAAGTGCAGGAAGTGTTCCCCGTCGAAAAAGCGGCCAAACTCAATGCCAAAAACATCGGGCTGATAGAAAAAATATCGGAACACACCAGCTTCATCGCCGAAAACATAGAACAAATGATTGAGAACCGCAAGGTGGCCAACCGCATCGAGAACATAAGGGAAAAAGCCATTGCCTACCACGACACTGTGGCTCCCATGTTGGAAAGCATTCGCTACCATGTCGATAAGCTCGAACTCATCGTGGACGACGAAATGTGGCCGCTCCCCAAATACCGGGAACTGCTGTTCATCCGATAATCCATGGCTTACAGTCCTTCCCGGCTTCCTGCCGGGAAGGCATATTTATTCATCCATCACAATACATCAGACATGAAAAACCTGACAACAAAGGCAATCATCAGTTTATGCCTCATCTTATTGGCAAGTTGTGGGAAAAAAGACGACCGGTATCCCATGTTCCCCGACAAACCGTCCGCCGAAGCACAAAAAGGATTCCGTTGGGAAATCGTATCGGGAGCCGGACTAAAATTTTGGGCACAGCGTGACAGTCACACCTGCGTGGTCACCGACGCCCTCCTGCAAGGCGCCGTCGTGGAGCACCGCGACAGCACACGACACAGTCGCCGCCAAGTCATCAAAGTGTTCCCGCTGAAAGATGAGGACATCGATGATGTGCTGGACTTGTTACGGGAAACGCCCGGATGGGACGAATCGCAGACTTGCAAGTTCAAAAAAGAAGACTGTGACCGCAAGGGAGTGACCCGCTACGTGCTGGTGCCCAAGGGCGACTACGCCGACAAAATCGAAGCGCAAGGCAAAAACGAAGCCATCCCCTCCACCTGCAACGGATGGGGCGTGGGCAACAGCGGGACACGCTACTTTGAAATCTACGACAACCATCCCGACAAGGCCGTGTTCGTGGAAATCGGACAAGAGACACCCCTCTTCGACCCGGAGAGCATCGTGCTCACCGACGTGCCTGTGGAAAATGTCAAAGGGGAACTGGTTATCGGAAGCGACCAGCAGACTTTCGTGTCATGCAACGACACGACCCTGTATTGGCTCGCGGACAAAAGCGGAAAGCTCTTCCAAGAGTATGACAATGCCACGCAAGGCACCCGCAACGGGTATCCTGTCTATGCCGAACTGCAAATCATGAACATGGGGAAATCCGGAGTAGGACATGCCGCCGGATATGCCGGGGTATATCAGGTGACGGGAGTAACCAAGGTGCAAACCGTCGAACTCTCGCCCGACATCAACCACGATAGCCGGAGAATTGAAGCAAAAGGGTTCGACCGCATCGTCACCATCACGACCGCCGATGTCATTTACACTCCGACCCCGGGAGAAAACAACGTGGAAATCACCGCGCCCGACAACCTGCTCTCCTACATGGAAACGTTCGTGAACCGCCAAGGCACGTTCCTGCTCAACATGAAGCGATATCCCCACATCACGTCACCTTCGCCCGTCATCATAGAGCTGAAGGCCCCGCCCGTCACGTCCATACGCAACGCCGGACAAGGGCTTCTCATCCTGAAAGACGGCATAGAAAGCGACACGACGCTGCACATCGCCGTGGACGGCGACATCCTCTGCGGCCCAATCAGCTGCCACGCCCTGCACATCACGTCTTCCGGCAACAAGACATTGGCCGTGAACCAACACATCCGTTGCGGGAAACTGACCCTTGACATGCTGGGCAACGGCAACATCAAGCTGGAAGGCGGACTGTCCTGCGACAGCCTGCAAATCCGAACCAAAGGCGGTGGCGGAATTTTGATTTCCGGCCTCGAATGCACCCATTTGGTAGCTTCTGCCCCATACTGCCACGTCACCCTCTCGGGCTCCTGCACCAGCTCCACATTCAACAACGCGGACAAACACTTCCTCCACATCGAGAAGTTGCAATCCTCGCGACTAAGAATCAACGAAATGGTCGCTAAGACGGACTCCACACTTATACCTTAATCCTCATGAAACGCCTGTTTTTCCTGATTGCTTTGGCCATCTCCATCAACGGCTCCACAAAGGGCGCGGATGGTGTCTCCGACAACAAGGTGCGCACAGTCAATGTGACAGCATTCCACTCCCTGCGAACCACCTCAGCCGTCAGCATCCTATATACTCCCCAAGAAGGAAGGCCGCAAGTGGAAATCCATGCTCCGGAAGATGCCATGCCTCACATTGACGTGCAAGTCACTCCCGACAGTGTCCTGTTGGTAAGTATAAAGCCTATAAATAACAAGAAACCAAATTGGAAAGGCAAACTGGAAGTGCACGTAAAGGCACGTCCCGTACACACATTCGAAGCATCTGGTGCAGGCGACATTATCCTGCAAGGGGACTTGGAAACAAGACAACCCGTCCACCTCGTCACACATGAGGCGGGCGACATTATCGCGCGTACCATCCGATGCAAAGAACTCCAAATCGAAACGGCCAGCAGCGGCGACGTGATTGTGAGGAATGCCCGTTGCGAAGAAGTCTCATGCCTAGCCCATAGCGCAGGCGGAATTATCATGAAAGGACTGGAATGCACCACATTGGAGATGCAATCCCATAGCAGCGGCGACATACACATTGACCACCTATCCTGCGAACAGTTGAATGCCGACACCCAATCGAGTGGCGGCATCCAGCTTTCCGGCTCTTGCCGCCAAGCCCAATTGAAGGCAGCGGGCAGCGGGGACATTTACGCCAGCCGACTCAAAGCCGACACCATTGAGGCTTTGGCCTCCGCCTCAGGAGCCATCGAATGCCATCCGCTGCACAGCCTGAAAGCCGAAACATCAAGCAACGGGGAGATACAATATACAGGAAATCCGGAAAACATCAACACGTTGGGCGAACACATCATTGCCCGACACTCCAGCAGTCCCGTAGCACCCTAAAACAAACGCATCCCCGGAAAATCCTTCTTTTTCCCCTCAGATTCTGTTGTTCAAGGCGCAGGCTATACTTTTTTCTCGCACAAAAACAATTTTATCTCCCTTCTCATCCGTTTTTTTGCCTCTTTATGGAATCCGTCCGTTGATGTCCTGTACGCAAACCGACTTTTCTAAGACAATGAATGTCCTTTAGCCGTATCTTGTCTATTCGTTTCTTAAATGGACTCCTTGTGGACATTTCATTATATGTTAAATCCACATGAATAGAAACTGTACCCTTATTCCATTAAATGCCGGTGCCGCGCCGCCTTAAGCCGCGCCCACCCGGCCGGCCCCACGGCAATCAGTGTCACAGCGGCAAGCACCAACGCGATGCCCACCATGTTCCCGCCAGTGAGTTTCTCGTGAAAAACCAACACACCGACACCTAAAGCCGTCAACGGCTCCAACGCGCCAAGAATGGCCGTCGGCGTGGGGCCGATATAATGGATGGCCTTGGCAATGGCCACCATGGAAAGCAGCGTGGGCAACAAAGCCAAGCCCGCAGCATCCATCCATTGCCAACCCTCCGTAAGCGGTTGCAAATCCATCCCTCCGCGCAAGCGCACCACATAGACGGCCATACCAAACAAGATGGCATAAAACGTAAGCTTCAAGCCCGGCATGTCCTTCAAAACAGACCGGTTCACACCCACGATGTACAACGCATAGACCAGGGAGGAAGCCAACACGTAGCACACGCCCGTCAAGTCCAACGTCGCCCCGCCTTCCCCCTCGTAAAGCATGGTGATGCCCACGAAGGCCGTGGCAATGGAAGCCAACTTCACCACACTGAGGCGTTCTTTGAAAAAGACGGCCATGATGACGGCCACGATTACCGGATAAGTGAACAGGATCGTCGAGGCCACACCCGCATCCATGTAGTTGAAGCTCTCGAACAAGAACAAAGACGAGAACGAGAATAACAACCCCATGACCATCAATGGCAACAGTTCTTTACGTTTCAACCCAAAACCCTGTCCACTGAACTTCACCATCAACGCCAACAAAACGGCAGCAAAGCCATAGCGGTAAAACAGTACCGAATCCACTCCGATGCCGGCGGCATAAAGCGGCAAGGCAAACAACGGGTTCAAGCCATAGCTCACAGAGGCGATTACACCGTAGGCATACCCTTTCATTTTGACATTTTCCATGACCAGCCTTCCCTTAATACTTGTTCCAACTGCTCATTTCGTCCATGGATTTGCGGATTTTCTTCCGGTTCTCCCCCGCCGGATATCCCAAGGAAACCAGCAACGGGACGCGCTTGCCGCGGATGCCCAATAGTTCTTTCACCTTTTTCTCGTTGAACCACCCCATGATGCAGGTGCCCAGTCCAAGCTCCGCCGCCTGCAGGCAGAAATGTTCCACGGCGATTCCCACGTCCAGCAATGAATATTCCTTGTCCTTGATCACGCTGCCGATACGGGCGGTAAGGTTCATCTTCTCCAGCACCACGGCCACGATGACCGGCACCTCGCGGGCAAAACCGTTCATGCCCATCCCGGCGGCGGCCTCCCCTACTTTCCTCACCAATTCACGATCGTCCACCACGACAAACTTCCACGGCTGCGAGTTGCAAGCCGAAGGAGCCAGGCGCGCAGCCTCCAGACATTTCACCACCAAATCGCGCTCCACCGGACGCGACGCATATTTCCGATCGCTTTGCCGCTTCTGTACCAGTTCCGAAAAATCCATTTTTTACTCCTACTTTAAAATTGCCGCAAAATTAGGCATTTTTCGGGAATCCCGTGCGATTTCCATGCAAAATAAGCCTGTGCATCAAATTTATCGCCGGACGCCGCAATCTAAGACTACATTTATTCGTAACTTTGTGCGCTTTTCAGGATGCACAGGAACACAAATCCGTAAAAAGGGTTGTCATGCCCGTAAATCCGATAATACGATTCCGGGACATTCCCGCTAACTTTGCATTCATTAGGCCACATGCCTGCTTTGCAGGACACATTTCAAGCTATTCAAAGAACCACGAAGCCCCATAACATGGAAAATCCAGACCACGACAAGACAAGCACGGACAGCCTCCTGCTTCTGATACGGGAAAAACGCCCCATGACACTGCGGCAACAGCTACACCTGACCGTGTTGCTCAGCGTGCCCGCCATCTTGGCGCAATTCTCTTCCATTGCCATGCAGTATATCGACGCGTCCATGGTAGGAAGCCTCGGGGCGGAAGCTTCGGCTTCCATCGGGCTGGTGTCCACCTCCACGTGGCTGTTCTCCGGATTGTGCTCGGCGGCAGCTACGGGCTTTTCCGTCCAAGTGGCGCATGCCATCGGCGCCAACGACCCGGAACGCGCCCGCGCCATCTTGCGCCAGGCATTCATGGCCATCGGCCTCTTCGGTCTTCTTTTGGCTGCAATCGGTGCCTCCATCAGCGGCGTGTTGCCCGCATGGTTGGGCGGCGACCCGTCCATCCGCCGCGACGCCTCGCTCTATTTCCTGATTTACGCCCTCTCGCTTCCCGCCCTCCAGTTCCACATATTGGGCAGCGGGATGTTGCGGTGCAGCGGCAACATGAAAGTGCCGAGTTTCCTGAACGTCATGATGTGCGTGCAGGATGTCATCTATAATTTCTTCCTCATTTTCCCTTCGCGCGAGATTCCGGTTTTCGGCACGGAGCTATGGATTCCCGGCGCAGGATTGGGCGTGGTAGGCGCAGCCTTGGGCACGACACTGGCCGAGGTGGTCACGGCCATCCTCATGATTACATACCTTTGCACACGCTCGTCCGCCCTGAAACTCACCGGGACACATGGACGTTTCCGCCCCACGCGGAAAACCATCCGCCAAGCCGCCGCCATCGGTTTCCCGATGGGGGTGGAGCATGCCCTGATTTGCGGGGCGCAAATCATGACCACGGTCATCGTGGCCCCGCTCGGCATCTTCGCCATCGCGGCCAACTCGTTCGCCATCACGGCCGAAAGCCTATGCTACATGCCGGGATACGGCATCGCGGAGGCCGCCACCACCCTGACGGGGCAAAGCCTGGGTGCCGGGCGCAAGGAATTGTCCCTGCGCTTCGCCCGCATCACGGTGTGGCTCGGCATGGCGGTCATGGGCTTCATGGGCATTGTCATGTACGTAGGCGCGCCGCAAATCATCGGCGTGATGACCCCGGTGGAAGAAATCCGCGAGTTGGGCATCATGGCCCTGCGCATCGAAGCCTTCGCCGAACCGATGTTCGCCGCCTCCATCATAGCCTATGGCGTTTTCGTGGGTGCCGGGCGCACCCTAGTGCCCAGCCTGATGAACTTGTTCAGCATCTGGGCCGTCCGCCTCACGATGGCCGCCGCCCTTGCCCCGTCCATGGGATTGAAAGGCGTGTGGCTCGCCATGTGCATTGAGTTGTGCTTCAGGGGCTGCATCTTCCTCATCCGGTTGGAACGGAAAAAATGGATGAAATGAGGCGCACGAACCGTAATCCGGGTTGTAACATCCGTAATTTCGCTATCCGGCATATATATAATAAGGTGTATCTTTGCACCGTGAAATCATGGCGGGCGGCAGAACGCCCCCGATTCGGATAACAAAACGACAAAAGCCAACCAATACATCAAAACTACAACAAATATGGAACTGATAAAAGACAAGGAATTTGGCGGCGAACGCCCGCTGTTCTCCACCCACGACCTCCATTTGGACAATGTGACCATCAAGGCCGGCGAGTCGGCCATCAAGGAATGCAGCAACATCGTGGCGACCCACTGCCGCTTCGAAGGGAATTACCCCTTCTGGCACGTGCACGGCTTCACCATCCAAAATTGCTATTTCGCCGTGGGAGGCCGTTCGGCCTTGTGGTATTCCGACCACCTGAAAATGACGGACACGGTCATCGACGCGCCCAAGATGTTCCGCGAAATGGACGACATCGACATCGAGAACGTCACGATGAACGATGCCGACGAGGTGTTTTGGAGATGCAACCGCATCCGTGTAAAGAACCTCAAGCTGCACGACGGGACGTATCCCTTCATGTTCAGCCGTGACATTTATGTGGACGGGCTGGAAAGCGACAGCAAATACGTGTTCCAATACGTGAAAAATGTGGAAATCCACCACGCCAAAATCACGACCAAGGATGCGTTTTGGGAAGTGGAGGACGTGACCATATACGACTCAGAGCTGAACGGCGAGTACCTGGGATGGCACTCGAAAAACCTGCGGTTGGTGAACTGCCACATCTCCGGCGAACAGCCGCTCTGCTACGCCCGCGACCTGGTGCTGGAAAACTGCACCTTTGATGCCGCCTGCGACCGCGCGTTCGAATATTCCACCCTCAAGGCCGACATACGGGGCGGCATCACCCACATCAAGAATCCCATGTCGGGGCACATCGTAGCCGATGCCATAGGCTCCGTCACCCTCGATGAAAACATCAAGGCACCGGCCGACTGCATCATCGAGACGAGAGGAGGGCAACATGAAGTATAATTTTGACGAACTGATTTCCCGCCGCGGCACCAATTCCTATAAATGGGACAGCGCGGCGGATGCCGGGGTGCTTCCCCTTTGGGTGGCCGACATGGACTTCCGCACGGCCCCGGCCATCACCGAAGCCCTCGCCCGGCGCGTGGCACACGGCATTTTCGGCTACACGCGGGTGCCTGAAGCTTACTACAATGCCGTCACGGGATGGTTCGCCCGCCGCCACGGCTGGCACTTCAAGAAGGAATGGATGATTTACACCTCCGGCGTGGTGCCCGCCATCTCGGCCATCATCAAGGCCCTGGCACGCCCCGGCGACAAAGTGCTGGTGCAGACTCCCGTCTATAACTGCTTCTTCTCCTCCATCCGCAACAACGGGTGCGAAGCGGCCTGCAGCCCCCTGCTCCGCACGGGCGACACCTACCGGATGGACTTCGACGACCTGGAACGCAAAGCCGCCGACCCGGCTGTGAAGCTGATGCTCCTCTGCAACCCGCACAACCCCGCCGGGCGGGTCTGGACGCGCGAAGAACTCACCCGCCTGGGCGAAATCTGCCTGCGCCACGACGTGACGGTGGTGGCCGACGAAATCCATTGCGAGCTCGTGTTCCCGGAATACACCTACACGCCGTTCGCCTCCATCTCGGAAGAGTTCCAACGCCGTTCCGTGACCTGCGTCTCGCCGTCCAAGGCGTTCAACATCGCCGGGCTGCAAATCGCCAACATCGTGGCCGCAGACGACGGCATGCGGGAACGCATAGACCGCGCCATCAACATCAACGAGGTGTGCGACGTGAACCCCTTCGGCGTGGAAGCCACCATCGCTGCCTACAACGAAGGCGAGGAGTGGCTCACGCAACTCATCGGCTACCTGAAAGGGAATTATGAGTTCATGAAAGATTATTGCGCGAAGCACCTGCCGGACTTCCCGACCGCCAAGCTGGAAGGCACCTACCTGGTATGGATGGACTGCTCCGTGCTCCATATCCCGTCCGAGGAACTGGAAAGGCAGCTCGTGGAACAGGCCTGGTTGTGGCTGAACGCCGGTGCCATGTACCGCTCGCCGAAGGAAGGTTTCATGCGCTGGAACATCGCCTGCCCCCGCCAACGGCTGGCCGAAGCGTTGGACCGCTTCCGCAGTTTCGTGGCGGAACGATAAACACGAATATCCGCTATTGCCCCCAATGCCCGTGAGGTTGGGCTGAGGGTGTATCAAAACCTGCGAGAAGGAACTGCTCCGCCTTGTAGGGGAGCTGGCCCAACGGGCCTGAGGGGTTTCACACCCACGGACACACACATAAAGTATGTCTTTGTGGACGTGAGACCCCTCTGTCGCTTCGCGACACCTCCCCTACAAGGCGGAGGAGTTTATTTTGATACACCCTCAAGCCCCTACGCACCTTCCTGTAACATCATTTCACAAGGAAGTTAGGCCGTTTTTGCCAATTAATCCCTAACTTTGGGCAAAGAATGAAACAAAAGCCGTATGCGCACACCACAAGAAATCCCCCTGAATTCCTCTGCCCGCCCGCTCAAGGGGTATTTGGCACATGGATTCGTTGACGTGTTCGTCCACCACTATGCCGACTTTTCGGGACGGACGGGACGCAAAGCCTATTGGCTGGCCGTGGCCACCGTGTTCACCGCCTATCTCCCCCTCTTTTGCATCAGTTGGAAGGTCGATCCCGCCCTCGCGGCCGGCCATGCCGCCTATTGGCTGTTCCTCTATTGCTACGGGACATTATCCATCGCAATCATCATTCCCAGCATCGCGTCCACCATCCGCCGCCTGCACGACACGGGCCGGAGCGGCTGGTGGTACCTTGTCGGGCTCATCCCCTACGCGGGCCACATCATCCTGTGGACATTGCTCTGCCTGAAGCGCAAGGACGACGTGCCGGAAGCGGAAATCATTCCCCGCCGGACTGATGCCCTGTTCGTCGTCGTTGTTGCCATATTGTCGGCCATGGCCATCTGGCTCCGGCCCGTCACCCTAGAATAAACCCATAAAAACAAAAATATGAAAAGAATCAGCCTCACAGCAGCCATGGCTGCCGCATGTACCCTCGTCATGACGGGATGCCAAGAAAACATGGAAAGCCAAATCATCGGCACATACGAACACCCCGACCTGCCGGGACAGACTTTCGAGTTCGGCGAAGGAGGGAAATACACGAACACGGCACAGGCCGGCGCGCTGGACTGCACCGTGCGCTGCCCCGGCACGTGGGAAGTGGATGGCGACAGCCTCATCATCGTCCAGGAATCAGACAAGACGACCTACGAATTCGGCGACAGCGTGACGGAAACCACCAAGGCTTTCGTGAAGAAAATGCTGGAAGAAGCCGCCAAGAACGAACCCGCCCGCATGGCGTTCAAAATCGAAGGGGTTGACACCACCGCGATCAGCCTTGGCGCAAAAGACCGCATCATCACTTACCAACGGGTGGAATAATGGCACAAAGACAATTTCGGCGCGAAAGGAAATGCGCCCCTGCGCACCTCCTTCCATTGACAGAATGACACTTCCGGGTGCGCGTTGACAATTTGCTCATTTTCGCCTTCTGAGATTCGCGTATTCGGCCGCAGGGCCGGGACAGCGCGGAAAGAACACAGCCACACGCGCCTTGCGAAAATCAGAATGTCGCGGAATTCCCTCCAAACCCGCCCTTTTGACGGAACACGGGACACTCCCGGCGCAGAAACCCGGCTGACGGGAAAGCCCGCCGGAGGATTCCGCCGACAAAATGACACGGGAAACGTGTCCGGGAAAAAGTTTCAACGGGAAAGAAAACTCTGTGTGGTGATAAATGTACTAAAATCTGTTAAGTCCGCTGGTGCAGCTTTTGTAATGGAATGAAAGCCACTA
>CALULT010000009.1 GCA_944321565.1 uncultured Paraprevotella sp.
GGCGGAATTGGTAGACGCGCTACTTTGAGGGGGTAGTGACAATTGTGTCGTGGGAGTTCGAGTCTCCTTCTCTTCACTTTCGGTTTCCTATTTTTGTATCTTTAGAAGTAGGATAATTCTCATTAATTCTATAGTCTCATCAGGGGATTTTAGGGCGATTTGAAAGGCTTTTTGTGTGCGCCCTCGTTCCATAATTCTTTTAATGTGGCCGTAAATGGTACAGAGGGAAATGGCATTGCGTCCAATTTTTGTATCCTAAAGTGGAAAGATATATTTCCCTAGGTTGGCGGCCGGAAATACTATGCACGAAAAATGAATTCAGACACAGCTTTGAATTTATCGTGTGATGATTTGTGGTGGTTTACGATAGTTTTACTATCTTTGTCCCGTCTTGATTAAAAACACAAACGATACGATGTATTTGCATGAAGAAATGGAAACGTTGACTCGCACGGAAATTGAAGCCTTGCAGTTCGAACGTTTGTTGCGTACGCTCCGGCGTTGCATGAAATCTCCTTTTTATCAGAAGCGTTTTGCCGAACACCATTTGTCGCCGTCTGACATTCATTCGTTGGATGATTTGCGGAAGATTCCTTTCACGACCAAGCAGGACTTGCGGGATAATTATCCTTTCGGGTTAGCTGCTGTGCCGATGGGCGAGGTGGTGCGCTTGCATTCTTCAAGCGGCACAACAGGTACGCCGACTGTCATTCTGCACACACAGAAGGACTTGGACGAATGGGCGAATGCCGTGGCGCGTTGCCTTTATATGGTGGGGTTGCGCCGTGGCGATGTGTTTCAGAATTCTTCCGGTTATGGCATGTTCACAGGCGGGTTGGGTTTCCAGTATGGCGCCGAACGCTTGGGTATGCTGACAGTGCCGGCAGCAGCAGGGAACACCAAACGGCAAATCAAATTTATCACCGATTTTGGCACTACCGCCTTGCATGCCATTCCCAGTTATGCCAGCCGCTTGCACGAGGTGATGGAAGAAATGGGGATTGACCCGATGCGCGACACGAAACTGCGCACCCTGATTATCGGGGCGGAACCCCATTCAGAGGAACAGCGGCGCAAGATTGAGAAAATGTTGGGTGTGAAGGCTTATAATTCCTTTGGCATGTCAGAAATGTGTGGTCCCGGTGTGGCCTTCGAATGCCAGGAACAAAACGGCATGCATATCTGGGAAGATTATTATATCGTGGAAATTGTTGATCCCGTGACATTGGCGCCAGTGCCCGAGGGTGAGGTTGGCGAATTGGTGCTGACCACCATCAACCGTGAGGCTATGCCGCTGTTGCGCTATCGTACCCGTGACCTGACCCGCATCCTGCCCGGCGACTGTCCCTGCGGACGCCATCATAAGCGGCTCGACCGCATGAAAGGACGCAGCGATGACATGATGATCCTGAAGGGGGTCAACATCTTCCCCATACAAATCGAAACGGTGCTTATGCAATTTGAGGAATTGGGCACGGAGTATCTGATTACGCTTACCAACGAAGAGGCTAATGACTTGATGACGGTGGAAGTGGAACTGAAAGACTTTAGCGATGACTATCCTCGTTTGCAAGCTTTGACACGTGAAATTACGCGCCAGCTGAAGGATGAGATTTTGCTGACTCCGATGGTGAAACTCCTGCCCAAAGGCACGTTGCCGAAACAGGAAGGCAAAGCCGTGCGTGTGAGAGATCTTCGTAAGACGTTGATTTAGGATTTAAAATTATACATTACATGGTTGTACATCAATTATCTGTATTTGTAGAAAACAAGTCGGGCACATTGTTGCGTGTATTGGATTTGTTCAAGGATGCGGGCATCCAGTTAATCGCTTCCACCATCTCCGACACGGTGGAATATGGCATTTACCGCATTATTTGTTCCGAACCCGCCAGGGCATACGATGTGCTGAAGGCGGCAGGCATTTCGGCCAGCATGTCCGAGGTGTTTGCCATTACGCTTGACAATTGTCCGGGTCGTGCGGCCGATGCCGTACGTGCCTTGTCCGAAGAGGGGATAGGCATTTCCTATCTTTATTCTTTCCTTTTAGGCGCAAAAGGCATTTTGGTGTTTCGCACGGATGATGCGGAACGCACAAAAGAAATTATCCATTGCAAGCAGTTGGCTTCGCTGGATGATGCCGCTTTGTTGGCATTGGCTTGAGCGTAAAGTGAAACCGTTCGAATCGTTGGCGTTACAGTGTGTTCTTCTATCGCCCCCAATAATCACGGGCGATATGGAGCATACGCCCACGGTTCGGGACGGTTTGCATGCTGTCTTCATCTATGCGGCATAAGTCTGCCAGGGCGTAGGTGTATTCTGCCTCATCTGTTTGGGCCTGTTCTATGAGTTGGAAGATGTGGTTCCGCGCATCGGATATCCTGATGGCTTTTTGGCTGTAAACCGGTTCGGGGTCTTGTGCGAGGGCATGCTCCACGAAGCGGGTAAGTGCTTCCACGAAACTGTTGATTTCTTCTATCTGTTGATTCATCTGTGTTTCCTTTTCCATTCACAATTTGCCAATGCATTTCATGACCACCCGACGTGCAAAGATAATGCAACCCGGTGCAGGACAAAACAACCCAATAGGCTTTTTCGGTGCATTGCCGGACATTTCGTTGGCGGTTAGCCGAGCTTCTTCTTTACCACGGCTGGACATCCTGCAGCCAGCGAATCGTCGGGAATGTCGCGTGTCACCACGCTACCGGCTGCAATGATGCAACGGTTGCCAATCGTTACGCCCGGACAGACCACCACGCTGCCGCCAAGCCAGCAGTCTTCGCCAATGGTGATGGGATATCCCGTCTCCTTGGGCTCGCGACGCTCCACGTAGTCCATTGGATGTTGAGGCGTGTAGAACTGGCAGTTCGGGCCGACCTTGGTGTGTTTCCCGATGCGGATGTAGCCGGCATCGAGCATGACGCAGTTGCAATTGATGAACACGTGTTCGTCTAGCATGACTCCCGTGCCGTGGTCGCAATGAAACGGCGGGCAAACCATGGATGTGGAAGGTATGCCGGGAATTAGCTCTTCGATGGTGCGGCGATAGTCTTCATCGCTCATCTGCATGGTGCGCAACTTGCGGCACAACTCTCCTGCATGTTCCAAACTTGCTTGAATTTCCGGGTCGGAGAAATAGTATAGCTCCTGGCTCCGCATTTTCTCAAATTCAGTTTTCATCACATTCTTTTTTCTATGATTAAGTAATAGTTTTGATTTTTTCCAAAAAGTTTTTGTAGCTTAAGATAAGCTATTTTGTTTTGGGGCTCGTTTGGTCTGCATTATCTTTCGTTTTGTGTGGGGGGCGATTGGCAATTCATTTTCGGATTCAGTTTTCTGCCAAATCACCGAAATAGGAAATGCTTTGGGCATTGCTGGGAGTGAGCATGATGTCCGCTCTCTCGTTGCCATAAAGCGTCACGGTGAATTTGTAAGTAACAGGAACCTTGCGTACAGCAAACTCCACACGTTGTACCCCCTTGCGCATCGTTCGTGACTTGAAGTCCTTCACGGGAAGCGCGAAACGCAACCCGTCATCGTTTAAAACCGGCTGATACACCCGCCCCATATAAGGAAGATAGACCAAGGCCGAATCGTTTCTCAACTCCAAGGAAAATCCGTAAGATAACGTGCGTGACGGATAGGACACCGGTATCATTTGGCTTACGTTGACTTTGAAGTGGCAGGTGTCGGCCACATTTTCCTCTTGTGCAGATGCAGAAATCCCATGCAAAGACAGAATTACCATTAAAAATGCCCATTTCATATTCATAAACCAGCCTCCTCGTTCTGATTAAAAAAGAAACGGCCTTTGCCGCCCCTTTGTAAAGGTAGCGACAAAGGCCGTATATTGATGCCGGGAAGGACTATTTTTTAATGATATTTATCATCTCGTCGGCTGTGACAAGGCGTTGTTCGCCCGTGGCCATGTCCTTCAGGGTGATTTTTCCTTCGTTCATCTCGTTTTCGCCTGCGATGGCTACGAAAGGTACAGCCTTGGCATTGGCATACGCCATTTGCTTCTTCATCTTTGTGCTGTCGGGGTAAATTTCGCAACGTACTCCGGCTTGGCGCGCCTGCGCCATGAGCGGCAGGCAATAGGCGGCTTCGGCTTGCCCGAAGTTCACAAAAAGCAACTCTGTTCCTGTGGCTGTCTCTTTCGGATAAAGGTCAAGCTGGTTGAGCACGTCAAAAATGCGGTCGGCACCGAAAGAAATGCCCACTCCGCTCACGCCGGGCATGCCGAAGATGCCTGTCAGGTTGTCGTAACGTCCTCCACCGGTGATGCTGCCAATCTCCACGTCCAAGGCTTTCACTTCGAAGATGCACCCCGTATAGTAATTCAATCCACGCGCCAAGGTCAAGTCCAGTTCCACCTCGTTCTTCAAACCCAAGTCGGTCACAGTGTCGAGCACGAACTTGCATTCTTCAATACCTTTCAGTCCCGTTTCGCTTCCGGCCAGCACCCGTTTCATCACCTTCAGCTTTTCTTGGTTGGTTCCGCTCAATTGGATGATAGGTTGCAGGCGGGCTATGGATTCTTCGTTAATGCCGGCAGCCGCCAATTCGGCGTTCACGTTGTCCAAGCCGATTTTGTCCAGCTTGTCAATGGCCACGGTGATATCGATAATTTTTTCCACTTCGCCAATCATTTCGGCGATTCCGGTTAGTATTTTGCGGTTGTTGAGCTTGATGCACACACGGATGCCAAACTTTGAAAACACCGTATCAATGATTTGCATCAGTTCCACCTCGTTTAACAAAGAATCGCTTCCCACAACGTCGGCGTCGCATTGGTAAAACTCGCGATAACGTCCTTTCTGAGGACGGTCGGCCCGCCATACGGGTTGAATTTGGTAACGTTTGAAGGGCATCGTCAGTTCCTCCCGATGCTGTACCACGTAGCGCGCGAAAGGCACCGTCAGGTCATAGCGCAAGCCTTTTTCGCACAAACGCGCAGCCAGCCGGTTTGCATTCTCCTCTGCCAGTTCACTTTGTTCCACACCGGAAAGGAAGTTTCCTGAATTTAGTATTTTAAAAAGAAGCTTGTCGCCTTCCTCTCCATACTTTCCCATCAACGTGGAGAGATTTTCCATCGCGGGTGTTTCAATCTGTTGGAAGCCATAGAGGGCATAAACTTTCTTGATTGTGTCAAATATATAATTGCGCTTAGCCATCTCGACAGGCGAGAAATCACGCGTTCCTTTCGGAATTCCCGGTTTTGTAGCCATATCTTTACAATGTTTTTTGATTCCGTCGCAAAAATACAATTTTTTTCCAAACTAACCGTCGTCCCAACAGAGATTATGCCTTGGAATGTAGCATGAAAACGTTTTTATTCCTAACTTTGCACGGAATTTAAGTAGTCATGCGTATGAAGTTTTTTCGTAAATCCACATCGGAAGAAAATAAGCAGCCTGCCACGCACACATCTCTTTCCCGCACTACGGAGGCGGCCGAAGGCAGGCAAAAACCTCTCAGCGCGGAAGAGGCTGCCCG
The DNA here is from genome assembly GCA_944321565.1 of uncultured Paraprevotella sp. Lineage (GTDB taxonomy): Bacteria > Bacteroidota > Bacteroidia > Bacteroidales > Bacteroidaceae > Paraprevotella. The sequence continues at coordinate 5,500 of CALULT010000009.1, forward strand.
CCAATGGTTTTCCGAACGTTTCGGCACGGACATGCCCGATGAAGTGACACGCATGTTCCGGCAAATAGCCGTAACCGAAGCCAAGCGCCAAAAAACGAAGGAACACATACTTGACGGGAATGAGCTGAAACGCATCCATGAGGGCATGCGCCTGTTTAAGACTAAACTGACTAATGTGAAACAGACGTTGGATGGATTGCAGGCGCAAAAAGAATGGTACCACAAGTTCAAAGAACTGCAAGGCATTTTGGAAAAATACCGGCAGGACTTTTTTGAGCGCAACAAAGAATATAATGCCCGCCTGAAAGACGTGCACGAGTTGGAACGTTTCGAAACATTTGAAACGGTGCAGGGAAATTACCAACGTATCAAGGCCATGGAGAATGTGCTTCAACTTTTGCGAGCTGAAAGTCCCGAATTTACAGAGAGGCTTTCCGAGACGCAAGACGTGTGCAAGGAAATGGCCAAACGCGTGAATGCGGACGATAAGGCATATCAAGAAAGAAGGAACGGGCTTAGGCGGCTTTTTGCGCAAACGGCCGAAGGCTGTCGGTTGCTGACGGAACGAACCTTGTATGATGCCGACTTAAAAGAACTGGACGTGTATAGAACGCGTCTCGCCCACGCTTTGGACTCGTTGAAAACACAAAGCGAGGAAGTGCAAGGGGAGTTGGAAAAGATAAAGGAAAAAACGGACAGGCAACAGCTGTCAAGGCAAAACTTGGAATCACAACAACACATGCTCGAAAAGGGAGAAGTCATACAATCCAAGCTGAACTTCCTGCAATATCAAAAAAAGCGTAAGGAGCAATTGTTGGCCATCATTGAAAGAACCCGCAAACAACAACAGGAACAAAATGAGAAATTGAACCGGCTTTTCACTACTTCGCAAGATATTGATGCACAAATCAAAAGTTTGAAAGGCGAACTGCAGGTGCACCAGAAAAGCATTGTCGGTATGAATAGCTATAGTTTGCAACAACGGGCCATGGCCCTGAAAAGTAAACGCGAAATGCTGGAAAATGCGACAAGGCTGTGGAAACAAATTGCAGATGGATACACGAGGGTGGACGAAAAAAGCCAGGAAATCATGCGCAGGGGACACCACAACGAAGCATTGAAGGCGCAAATCGCCCAGCTGGAACCCGAAGTGGCCGGGTTGCAGACCCAGTGCGAAGAACTGAAGTACGCTTACACGTTGAGCAAAAGCCAAGACGTGATGCAGCTGCGCAAAGATTTGCAAGAAGGCGTGAGCTGCAGTGTTTGCGGGGCCACACACCATCCTTATCATTCCGATACTTTGTTGGAGCAAAGCAAACTTATCGGGGAAATAAAGACCGACTTTGAACAGGCATCCACGGAATTGAAACACAAACAGATGACGCTGGACGACCTGAAACGGGAACAAGCCATGGAGGAAGGCCGTATCGAAACAGACCGCCAAGCTTTGGACGTTTATAAGCAAATTTTGGAAAGCAATGTGGAACATTGGGAAACGTTCACAGCTTTGGATCAATCCTTTAGGGATTGTTCGCCCAGCACGAATTTCGAGGGACGGCGCATCATGCTGCAACAATTGGTAGAAAAGACTGGAGTGGATGCGGAAGACGCCCAAAAAGAATTGGATGCGTTTAACTTCCACCAATCGGCCATCAACCTGCTCAATAAGCAGCTGGCCGAAAAAGAGCAGGAAAAAGACGACATCACCGTGCGGCTGAATGAAGTGAACACTGGTTGCCAGGTGGTGGCCTATCGCGTCGAACAACTGCAACAAGCCATGACACGTACTAACGAAAAATTCAGCGAGCTGTTTGAGGAGATAGACAAGATGATGGCCATCTCGAATTGGTATAAAGTTTGGTGCGAGACTCCGGAAAACCTTAGGATTTACCTCCAGCAACAACGGGAACGCTGGTTGCAACTGAAAGAGGAAACGGCCGAGACGCAAAAAGAAAGGATACGATTGCAGACCTTGCAGGAAAGTCTCACAAAGCAAATCCAAACGGTAAAAAAGCTTTTTGAAACCTTGGCGGAAAAGATAGGGCAGATGGAAGAGTTCCGGCAGCAGTCTCATGAAAAATTGTACAAGCTGTTCGAGGACGGCGATGTGCAAGCCCATTGCAAAGCGGCATTGGACGCTTTGGACGTTTCGGAGGAGAAAAGGGAGAAAAGCCGCCAAGAGATGGAAGAGCTGCAGACCTCGACCGCGCGATGGGCGGGCTACAACCAACGGGTGGCCGACACGATGCAAACTCTCGAAAAGACAATTGCCAAGGAACATTCGGAGCTGGATGTGTGGATTCGGAAATACAACACCCACCATTCCCCTGTGCAGTTTGCAGAATTGGAACAGGCGTTCAACAACCCGATAGACTGGAATGCCCTGCGTGAAGAACTCCGGAGGCTTAAGCTTCGGAACATGGTGGCAGAAGCCCGGGTTGAAGAGGTGCGCCTGGCTTTGGCCGCCCATCAGGTTAACGCTATGTCACAAGGGCAGGACGAAGACCGCACGGCCGCTTTGAACACGGAAATTGCGCGGTTGGAAAGCGAACAAAACCGTATCCTTGTCCAATTGGCCGGTTACCAAGCGCGATTGGAGGCCCACGAAATGGAATTGCAAAAACAAACCGCGCTTAACCTGGCTGGACAGCCGGAAAATCCTTGAACCGCCATGCACAAATGTTGGTTGCACATTTTATACGTAGTGTTGGTTGCCTGTATCTTGTTCACCACATCCGGATGCCGTTCATCGCGTTCTCTCCAGCGGCAACCTTTCGTATTGGTCGTTGATGCCGGACACGGAGGGAATGACCAAGGTGCTGCCGGACGACGTTCGCTTGAAAAAGATATCAATTTGAAAGTGGCTAAACGTGTGTGCAAGCTTATCCGCAAGAAATGTAAGGGCGTGGAAGTGATACAGACCCGTCCGGACGATGAATTTGTCACACTCGAAGACCGTGCCGGCATGGCGAATTACTTTGGTGCGGACCTGTTTATCTCCATTCACTCCAATTCTTCGCGCGGATGGGCCGAGGGGACGGAAACCTTCATCCATCCCTCTGCTTGTGGAAGCCGAAGCGAACGCATGGCTCGTCTCATTGAACGGGAATACGTGCGTCAGGGAAAGCGGAAAAGCCGTGGCGTGAAGACTGCAAACTTTTCCGTGTTGCGCAACACGCGTATGCCGGCCGTGCTCACGGAAATAGGGTTCATCTCCAATCGGAAAGAAGAAAAGTTCATCAAGTCCAAACGGGGGCAAAAGAAGTTGGCGCGCTGTATTAGTGATGCGTTTGCGCGTTTCCGGGAAGAATATCCTTGAGAGGATACGCACTGTACTTATATATATAATAAGGTAAAAAGATTCATATATCACACCTATGAAGAAAAGTTTAATCGCGTTAGCCTTCGGCACGTTTGCCCTGGGCATGTCGGAGTTCGTCATGATGAGCATCCTGCCCTACGTGGCACAATCCATGCAATGTACCATCCCCGAAGCGGGACACCTCATTTCGGCTTATGCCCTTGGTGTCTGCGTAGGTGCGCCGGCCGTGGTGCTTGTGGCCCGCAAACGCCCGCTCCACCAAATCTTGTTGGCTCTCATTTGTATATACCTGACAGGAAACCTGTTGATGTCCGTTTGTTCCAACCTGCATCTCGGCATCCTTTTCCGTTTCATTTCCGGACTGCCCCACGGCGCATATTTCGGCGTAGGCTCCATCGTGGCCGACCGCTTGTCTCCTCGTGGGAAAAGCTCGCTGGCTATCGCCATCATGAGTTCGGGTATGACTGTGGCCAACCTTATAGGCATTCCTGCCGGAACCTGGCTGAGCGACCTTGTGTCCTGGCGTGCCATTTTCCTGTTTAATGGGGCGTGGGGCGTATTGACTTTCGTCATGCTCTACCGGCTGATTCCCCACATCGAACCGCTCCCTAATACCGGACTGAAAGGCCAATTCCGCTTCCTGAAAAACTTGGCTCCGTGGTTGCTCATCATCACTACCACGTTCGGCAACGCCGGCATATTTTGTTGGTACAGCTACATTAGTCCGTTGATGAACAGGATGGCCGGTTTCAGCCCGTCAGAAATCACCTTGCTTATGGTGTTGGCTGGTGGAAGCATGTGTGTGGGCAACATCGCCGGGGGCAAACTCTCCGACCGCTACACGCCAGGACGCACCATCCTCGGAGTGCAGCTCTGTATGATTGTTGGCCTGCTTTCCATATTCTTCTTTTCCACCTATCCAGGTATCGCAGTGCTCATGATGTGTGTCTGTACGGCTTGCCTTTTCGGCGTGTCGGCTCCGCAACAGCTCTTGCTGCTTCGTTTTTCCAAAGGTGGCGAGATGATGGGAGCCGCCATGGTGCAAGTGGCTTTCAATTTGGGCAACGCTGTCGGTGCCTACTGTGGCGGCCTTCCTATTACCTATGGGCTTAGCTACAATTATCCCGCCCTTGTCGGCACAGGCTTCGTTATCATCGGTGTCACCTCCACGGCTATGTTCTGTCGGAAATATAAGAAAGAGAACGCGGCAGCATGAAAGAAAGGCACGAAAAGCGCAGTCGAAATTCAATGGGGAAGAACGGTTTCATGCTCCCCCCGTTGATATGCTGCGACAGATTTGAAATCAATCAAGCAAAGAGTTTGTCCGTCCGGAGGTAAAACTCCTCCGCCTTGCAGGGGAGGTGGCCCGCAGGGCCGGAGGGGTTTCCCATGCACAAGAGTAACTTCTCCCCTTTTTCCGACCCGTTCATGTTGTCCGTGGATGCGTCCGGTGTTGTTCCCGTGGGCGTGAGACCCCCTCCGCCCCTTCGGGGCTCGTCCCCCTGCGAGGCGGGACAGTTTTTCATGGCCATCCGCATGGTGAAAAAAGGGTCGTTACGACCCCCGCCGCATGGAGAACAGAAGAAGCGTTACGTCCCGCGCAGAATTTATTAAATTCCCCACTAAATTTCTATTGCCCCCACTTCCTTCTAAAAGCTATGAAGAGATTGGCAATAAGACCTAAAAAGAGTCCGTTAAGTTCAGCATTGAGCTATGATGCGGCTCTTTTTAGGTTCTAGAGGGTGCTTGATTCTTGAACTAGAAGTTTATATTTCTAAGAATAGACCTGGTCCACTCCCTATTAATAATGATCATAGTGTGTGATTTTCGGTGCTTCCATCCTGGTGGTTTCTTCAAAACGGTCGCACAGTCTCTTTGCCTCTGCCACATAACGTTCTCCCGTCCGTGTGCATTCACAAATAATTGGATTCTTCATCCATTGCATATACTGTCCGTATTTACAGTTATAACATTTGACCATCTTTTTTCCTGTCGCCATACTTCTCCCTATCAATGAGTAAATGTTTCTTGGTTTTGTCCATGCCAGGATTGCAAGATAAGGGAATCCGGTGTCAAACACAAAATCCGCAATGTGTCATGGCATGTTTCCGCGCCATGGATGCCACTGTTTTCACGCAGCAATATCAGATGGCAGTTACACAATTCCCATCTATTGTACTTATATCGTCCGCCCGTAATGGCTTTTGCCCTCCCGTCCGGCATGAGACAAAAACCATGCAAGCTGTCAACTCGCGACCGCCAGCTCCTGACTAGCTGATTGACATTCAAAGCCACTCCTACGCTCTGGTTGTCATCACGGGTCGTGATGGCAAATAGGTCTGTGTAATTGGCTATTTCGCCTAGGATAAGTCCGTCTTGGCCGCTTTTTTCATCCGTTTTGTTCAGCAACAACGTGTCCCCCTCGTTGGTGACCAGCTGCAGGCAACTCATTCCCGTGCCGTCTCCCAAATGACCATAGAAAGCCGTGTCGGACTCACATGACATGCAAACGGAGTCTTCCTCTTCCATGTAATTGCTTGCTTTTCCACCGTTTTCTATGCAACCAATCAAAGCAACCATGGCCAAGGGCAAGATGAAAGCCAATTCTTTTTTCATACATTTGTTTTTTAATGCGTATATGAATCTACAAATATACTAATTATTCAAAAAAGTGCGGCCTTTTTCCTTCTTTATTTATTGTTTTCGGCATTTCTTCGTTACTTTTGCACCGATTGGCATAGTTTTTGATTGATTGTTGAATATAAACCATAATAAATATGACGACGTATTGGATTATTTTTATCGGTATCGCGTTGGCCAGCTGGTTAGTGCAGGCCAATTTGAAACGCAAGTTTGAAAAATTTTCAGAGATGCCTATCCCCAACGGCATGACAGGGCGTGACATCGCAATCAAGATGCTACGCGACAACGGGATTTACGACGTGGAAGTAACCAGTACGCCTGGTTCGTTGACAGACCATTACAACCCGATGAATAAAACGGTGAACTTAAGCGAGGGTGTATATGATTCATGCAGCATTGCGGCTGCGGCCGTGGCTGCCCATGAATGCGGGCATGCCGTGCAACATGCACATGCTTATGCGCCATTAAAGATGCGGAGCGCCCTTGTTCCGGTGGTTTCTTTTGCATCTAATTGGGTGCAGTGGATATTGCTTATCGGCATGCTTGCATTGAACGCATTTCCGGAAATCCTGTTTGTCGGAATCATTTTGTTTGCCCTGACCACTTTGTTCAGTTTCATCACCCTTCCGGTGGAAATCGATGCCAGCCGCAGGGCCGTGAATTGGTTGAACGAAGCTGGCATTACGAATTATTCGAACCATGGTGCGGCTGTGTCGGCCCTCCGTTCGGCTGCCTACACCTACGTGGTGGCAGCATTAGGTTCTTTGGCTACTTTGCTTTATTACGTATCTATATTCCTCGGGCGTCGGGAATAGAAAACGGCGGAGAAAACGCATGCTTATAGCAATAGTACTCTTTTTATGCGGCATCGGGCTCGTTTTGCTCGGTGCCGATAAATTAACTGAAGGAGCGGTCGGGATGGCGCGCCACTGTCATTGGGGTGAATGGGTCATCGGATTGACCGTCGTGGCTTTTGGCACGTCGCTCCCTGAGTGGGCCATCGGTATGGCTGCCGTCACGAAAGCTTGTGGCGAATTGGCTTTGGGGAATGTTGTCGGAAGCAACATCTTTAATGTACTGGCCATCGCCGGATGTTCCGCCTTGGTGAGGCCTATCCTGGTGAGTCGGTCCACAGTGAAAAAAGACATCCCTTTCGCCTTGTTGGCCACGATAGTGTTAGCCATCATGTCTATGGACACATGGATAGACGGAGCCTCACAAAACCAACTGTCGCGGACAGACGGAATTTTATTGTTAGGGTACTTTGCAGTATTTATGGGTTATACGTGCGCGTCGGTACGGAACCGGGAAAAAAGTTCATGTACGGAAGCTGCGAAAGAAATAGGGGCGGAGGTCGCAATGCCATATTGGAAAATATCCGCTTTTATGCTTATTGGAATAGTATGCTTGTTTGTGGGGGCTATCTTTTGTGTGGACTCCATTCAGGAGCTTGCAATCAGATGGGGAGTCGGTGAGACGTGGATAGGATTGACCTTATTGGCGTTCAGCACATCGCTGCCCGAATTGGCAACTTCCGTCATCGCAGCCCGGAAAGGCTGTTCCGCCATTGCCATCGGGAATGTGGTGGGCAACAATATTTTTAATATTTTCCTCGTGTTAGGCCTATGTGCCACGGTTTCCCAAATTCCGGCAAACGGTCTCTCTGTCGTGGACTGGGGGCTTATGTTGCTCAGCATGCTGTCTTTTTGGTTTTTCGCTTATACCAAACGGGGAATCGAACGCTGGGAGGGAGCCGCCATGTTGCTACTTTATGGAATATGTTTGGCATACTGGAATGGCCAGCCGTGGGCTTTAAGCGTTTTTTAGCTTAAACGCAATAAAAAACTTTCCCATTTGTTTGCAGGATTAAAGAAAACACACTACCTTTGCAACGCAATTCAGGAAAGCCCCCTTGCGAGAGGGTAAAGGAAGGAAGTTTGGGTGAGTGGCTGAAACCACCAGTTTGCTAAACTGACGTGCGGGATTACCGTACCGGGGGTTCGAATCCCCCAGCTTCCGCCAAAATGGCATCTTCGTCTAGCGGCTAGGACACATGCCTCTCACGCATGGAACACGGGTTCGATTCCCGTAGATGCTACAAAATGAGAATCAAGCAACTATCTTTCTGATAGTCGCTTGATTTGTTTATTGTACAAACGCGGCTGAATTCGGCACAGTTTTTAAACTTGGGGATTTAAAACGGGTCAGTCCGAAAATCCGGTTGCGTTCCTTCCTATAATCCCATAAAAATTATATTTTTGTGCCATGAAACAATGGCAAGTGTTACGCACCGTATTTCCTGAGGTTATTACGGAGAATTTCGAGTTTACAGATTATGTTGAAGAAGCCGACCGCTTGGAATATTGGGGCAGTAGAAATTCAGTGGGGAAGGACGGTTTCATGCTTCCCCGCTGATATACTTCAATGGTTAAGTTAGTATATCTTTTGGGGAAGTTGGTATCTTTTGAGAATTGTCAAAATGCACTGTCCGTAGGAAAATCCTTAAGTTTGGGAACTGTGCCTTCATATCTTCACACGATTGTAACACGTTTGACACAAGTATTTATGAACTTTGCGGCGTGAAATCGTGTGAACACCAAAAACCATAGTATATGAAAAGAATTTATTTACCGATTGTGGCAGCTTTCGCAGCCCTGACAATTACCTCTTGTGGCGGACAACAGGTCGCAAACGACGGAACAGGCCGTGAGACCGTGGAAATGAGCGGCGCAGGCGCCACCTTCCCGCTTCCGTTCTACACCATGACATTCGAAAGCTACAGCGAAAAAATCGGCGACAAGGTGTCATACGGCGGCATCGGCAGCGGCGGCGGCATCCGCAACCTGAAAGACGAGATCGTGGACTTCGCCGGCACGGACGCTTTCCTGACCGATGAGGAAATGAAAGACATGAACCCCGTGGTACACGTGCCGACCTGCATGGGGGCTGTGGTCATCGCCTATAACCTCCCGGAAGTGAAGGAACTGAATCTTTCGGGCGAGGTCATTGCCGACATCTTCTGCGGCAAAATCTCGAAGTGGGACGACCCGCGCCTGAAGGAACTGAACCCGCAGGCCGCGTTGCCCGCCAAAGACATCATACAGGCTTACCGTTCGGACGGCAGCGGCACGACGTTCATCTTCACCGATTACCTCTCGAAAGTGAGCGAATCGTGGAAGAACACCTATGGCAGCGGGAAGACCGTGGACTTCCCCGTAGGGCAGGCCGCCAAAGGCAACCCGGGCGTGGCCGGCATCATCGCACAGACCCCTTACTCCATCGGCTACATCGGGTCGGAATATGCCTTTGCACAGAAAATCCCCTATGCCAACGTGCGCAACAAGCGCGGCGAAATGGTAACCCCGTCCGCCGAAAGCATCTCTGCCTCCGCAGGGGAAATCCCGCAGGACACCCGCTGTTCCATCACCGATGCCGACGCGCCGGGCGCATACCCCATCAGCTGCTTCACCTGGCTGGTCATCTACAAAGAGCAAAACTACGGCGGGCGCAGCCTGGCGCAAGCCCAAGGCACGATAAGCCTGATGAAATACATCCTGAGCGACTCTGTCCAGCAAACCACCGCGACCGTGAACTACGCGCCGTTGCCCAAACAGGCTGTGGAAATCAGTCTCGAAAACCTGAAACAGGTGACCTTCGACGGGCAAGCGGTGTTGAAATAAGCCGACCTCAAAACTTTGAGCCATGCAAGATAAAATATTCAGGTCTTTACTGCTCCTGTCGGCCATCCTGATTCCGGTCATCTGTTGCGGCATCATCTACTCGCTGTCGTATGATGCGTCGCCGGCATTCGGCCACTTCGGATTTTGGAATTTCATTTTCTCGGACGACTGGGTGACCACGTCTGGCAAGGAAAGCTACGGCGCGCTCCCATTCATCACGGGCACCCTGCTCACCACGCTCCTGGCACTGCTCATCTGCATCCCGTTCTCGCTTCCCGTGGCCCTGTTCACCGGCGAATACTTCCGGGGACGGAAAATCGCCACCGTGCTGAGCACGATTGTGGACTTGCTCGCCGGCATCCCGTCCATCATCTACGGGTTGTGGGGGTTCTACGCCCTGCGCACAATCTTCATGCACCTGCAACTCTCGCCCCAAGGGTCGGGCATCCTGACGGCGGCCTTCGTGCTGGCCATCATGATTGTCCCCTACGCCGCCTCGTTGAGTTCTGAATTTATCAAGATGGTACCTTCCGACCTGAAAGAGGGTGCCTACGGCCTGGGGGCCACACGCGCCGAAGTCATCCGCAAAGTCATCTTCCCCACGGCCGGTTCGGGAATCTTCTCGGCCTACATCCTGGCCATCGGTCGGGCGTTGGGAGAGACCATGACCGTGACCATGCTCATCGGCAACACCAACCAGATGCCCGACACGCTGCGCACCACAGGCAACACCATGGCCAGCATCATCGCCAACCAATTCGGCGAAGCCGACGGGTTGAAACTCTCTTCGCTCATCGCCATCGGACTGTTGCTGTTCCTCATCACGGCCATCATCAACATGATTGGGAAGATTCTGATTCGACGGGCACAGCACGTGTAACCCCTAAACAGGAAATAAAAAAGAAGATGAAAACAACAGACAAGAAACTGGAGTTCAGAATACTGAAAAACAGGTTGCTTTACGTCACGGTGTGTGTGCTCTCCGCACTGACCGCCGTGCCCTTGGTAGCCATCCTCGGCGAAGTGCTCATCAAAGGATGGGACCAGCTGGGGTGGTCGTTCCTCACCGAAGCCACGCCCAACGCCTACAAGGCCATGGCTGCCTTGGCCAGCGGCGAAAGCGTGCCGGGCGGCATCGCCAACGGCATCATCGGCACATTCCTTATGCTGGCATTGGCCGCCGTCGTAGCGATTCCCGTAGGCATCCTCTGCGGCATCTGCCTTTCCGAATACCGGGGCAACTGGTTCGCCACCATCGTGAGCTACCTGACCGACCTGCTGCAAGGTACGCCGTCCATCATCATCGGCATCATCACCTACATTTGGATTGTAGTCCCCACGAAAGGCTATTCGGCCTATGCCGGGAGCGTGGCCCTCTTCATCATGATGTTGCCGCTCATCATCCGCTCCACGGAAGAGACCATGAAGATATTGCCCGAAACACTAAAGGAAGCGGGACTCGGGCTGGGCGGAAGCTATTGGCGCGTCATGCTGAAAGTTATGCTGCCCGCCTCGTTCGGAAGTATCTTCACGGGCATCCTGCTGGCCATCTCGCGCGTGGTGGGGGAAACGGCGCCGCTCATGTTCACCACGCTCGGCAGCGCGGTCATCAGCTGGAACATGTCGAAACCCATGTCGGCCGTGCCCTTGCTCATTTGGGAATTTTTCAACGACCCCAACCTGCAGAGCCTCATTTGGGGAGCCTCGTTGTTCCTCCTCACTTTCGTACTTTGTCTCAACTTATTAGCCAAACGAATCGCAAAAAAATGGAAAATATAACAGATCCCATCTTAGAAATCAAAAACGTCAGCATCTCGTATGACCAAAAAGTAACGGCCGTGAAGAACGTGTCAGCCGCAGTGCAGCGCAACACCATCACTGCCATCATGGGGCCTTCGGGATGCGGCAAGAGCACCCTGCTCCGCGCCGTGAACCGCATGCACGAGCTCTACAAGAACATCCAAGTGACAGGGGAAATCATGCTCAACGGCGTGAACATCATGCAAGAACAGCCCAACTCTGTGCGCCGCAAAATCGGCATGGTGTTCCAACGCCCGAACCCGTTCCCCACGATGAGCATCTACGACAACGTGCTGGCCGGATACATCCTCAACGGCATCCGCCTGAGCAAAAGCAAAAAAGACGAAATCGTGGAACGCAACCTGCGCAACGTGTCGCTGTGGGACGAAGTGAAAGGCTCGCTCACCAAGCGCGGCACCTTCCTCTCGGGCGGACAACAGCAGCGTCTTTGCATCGCCCGCTCGCTGGCCTTGCAACCCGAATTGCTGCTGCTCGACGAACCGACCTCGGCCCTCGACCCTATCGCCACCAAGCATGTGGAAGACTTAATCGTGAAGCTGAAAGACGAAGTGACCATCATGATCGTGACGCACAACATGTCGCAGGCAATGCGCATCTCCGACATGTCCATGTTCATGTACCTCGGCGAGCTCATCGAATACGACAAGACTGACAAGATGTTCAACGACCCCAAAGACGAGCGCACCCGCGCTTACTTGACGGGCAAAATGGGATAATTTAGTGACCAAAGTCTCTATCGTTTCAAAAGAAAGCGTGGGAAACTTTTTGCCATAGCTTTGATTTCCGCGAAGAGCGACATCGGGTAGTCTGGCAAGCATTACAGCGTTTCTTTGCTTAATGAAAGTGAGAGCAAAGAAACGCTGTAATTTGATATTCACCATAGAACAATCTGAAACAAAAATCCGTTTTCCTCTGCGCTTGCGCTTGAGATAGAATAAAAAAGCTGAATTTGTTTTGCCTTGCGCTCTGTTTGCATTATCTTTGCACCCCATAAGATGATGCTTATGAAATATTTATTGAAGATAACAACCATTTTGTGTTGTGCAGCTGCAGCGGCTTTCATGTCGTGCGAGGATGATATTGAATTGAGAGATTCCCCAAATGCCAAAATGGTCACTTACCTTTTATATATGGTGGGACAGAATAATTTGTCCGCTTATTTAAGCCAAAACATAGAATGGCTGATGGAAGGCTACAAGGTGTCGGATGTGGATGCATATATTTTGGTCTATGCAGATTTGAATTCATCTCCAGAATTGTATTTGCTTGAAAAAGACCGCAATGGCAATGTGCAGAAAACGACGGTGAAGACTTATCCCGACCAATACTCCGTGGATCCCGAAGTGATGCGTTCCGTGCTTTCGGAAGTTTTCTCCAAATATCCGGCTACCCGCAAGGGCGTAACGTTTTCTTCCCATGGAAGCGGAAGCCTGTATGGTTCAAATACGATAAAGAACCGGGCGTTTGGGACGGAAGGACCATGGAATTACACGATGAATGTGACAGACATACGTGACGCTTTGTCGGGGTGTCCCCGTTTGGACATGATTATGTTTGACGCCTGCTTGATGGCAAGCGTGGAAACGGCATACGAACTGAAAGATTGCGCCCGCTATTTTCTTGCGGCACCTAACAATGTGCCGGCTACGGGGGTTCCTTACGACAAGTTGTTGACTAATTTGTTGCGGATGGATGCCGCAGGCTTGTCGCAGGCCGGAAAAATTTATATGGATTTCTATCAGACCAATCTTAGCGAGGAGGACGAATGGAATGATTTTGCTTCCATCAGTCTCACAGACCTGTCCTGTATGGATACCCTTGCCGTATATATGGATTCTTTGTTCCAATCCCCAACGGTGCAGGCGTGTCCTGAAATGCTGGACCGGCAACGTCTCCAGCGCATGGAAAACGGTTTTACATTGTACGACTTCGGGGAATGGGTGGACAGCCTGGGGCAGGACAATCCTTACGTTGCCAAGATTCATGCCGTGTTGGACAAGGCAATCGTATATGAGGCGCATGGCGAATATGCTTCTTGCAGTGATTATGGCGGTTGGTTGACGATTCCCATCAAGGAAGGTGCTTATTGCGGGCTGAACACCTACGTCCCGACCCAATATCCCATGTATTTGGAAGGAGACCAAATGACATTCTTCACCACCTTGCAGTGGTATCGGGATGCAGGTTTTTGGCGTTCCGATTTTTACAATCGATTTGAACTGCAAGAGGAGAAAAAATAGCGGCTATTATAGCCAATCAAGACTTTCCTCAGTATGTTTTTGTCTGCAAAGTCGGAAAATGTGCTGAAATATTCGTAAATTTGCGCGTTAAAACCAACGATACACATCGTTTAAACCTGAAATTTTATGGCTTATAACTTATTGAAAGGCAAGCGCGGCATCATCTTTGGAGCGTTGAATGACGCATCCATCGCGTGGAAAGTGGCAGAACGTGCCGTGGAAGAAGGGGCACAAATTGTGTTGACCAACACGCCGGTGGCCTGCCGGATGGGCACGATTGCCGAATTGGCGGAAAAAACGCATGCCACGGTTATTCCGGCCGATGCGACTTCGGTGGAAGACTTGGAAAACCTGTTCGTGGAAGCACAGAAGGCGTTGGGCGGGCAGATTGACTTCGTGCTCCACTCCGTGGCAATGAGTGCCAACATGCGCAAGAAGCGCACTTACGACAATTTGGATTATGATTTGTTGAACAAGACGTTGGACATTTCCGCCATCTCGTTCCACAAAATGATACAGACAGCCAAGAAACTGGATGCCATCGCCGAGAACGGTTCTATTTTGGCATTGAGTTACGTGGCCGCCCAGCGCACGTTCTTCGGCTACAATGACATGGCCGACGCCAAGTCGCTGCTGGAGTCCATAGCCCGCAGTTTCGGCTACATTTACGGGCGTGAGAAGGGAGTGCGTGTGAACACCATTTCGCAGTCGCCCACGTTCACCACGGCCGGTGGCGGCATCAAAGGTTTCGACGGGCTTTATGACTTTAGCGACCGTATGTCTCCTTTGGGTAATGCCAGTGCCGACGAGTGTGCGGACTATTGCGTGGTGATGTTTTCCGACCTGACGAAGAAAGTCACGATGCAGAACCTTTTCCACGATGGCGGATTCTCCAGCATGGGCATGTCGTTGCGCGGCATGGTGCAGTACCAAAAGTCGTTCATTGACGAGAACCGCGACGAGAATGGAAAAATCATTTATGGATAATTCGCTTGCGGGCGGATATTAAAGGGAAGACAGCCTGTGATTCGGCCAAATTCGCTATATTTGTGCTTCGAATGACAGGCTGTTTCTTTTTTTTTGTTCAGTCTATAGCATAAAACCAAAATATGAACAGGACGATTATTACAGTAGTAGGTAAAGATGCCGTGGGCATTATTGCGAAAGTGTGTACTTACTTGGCCGAAAACAAGGCTAATATTTTGGACATTTCGCAGACCATCGTGCAGGAGTATTTCAACATGATGATGATTGTGGATTTGACGAAGGTGGACAAGACTTTCGAGGTCGTTGCCAACGAATTGGCCGAAATCGGACTTTCGCTAGGTGTGCAGGTGAAGTGCCAACGCGAGGAGATATTTGACAAAATGCACCGGATTTAAGCCGCGGATGATATGATAAACATTTATGAAGTGTTGGAAACCAACAAGATGATCGAGCAGGAAAATCTCGATGTGCGCACCATCACCATGGGCATCAGCTTGTTGGACTGTGCGGCTTCGGACGTGGACGGTCTCTGTCGCAACATTTATGGCAAAATCACCCGATTGGCGGAAAAACTGGTCAAGACGGGGGAAGACATATCTAAGGAATATGGGATTCCCATTGTGAACAAGCGCGTGTCGGTGACTCCTGTTTCATTGGTGGGTGCATCGGCTTGCCGTTCCTCTGAAGATTACGTGAAAGTGGCTCATGCCTTGGACAAGGCAGCCCGCGAAGTGGGCATCAATTTCCTGGGTGGATATTCGGCGATTGTGTCAAAGGGCATGACGCACAGCGACGAACTGCTCATCCGTTCTATTCCGCAGGCTTTGGCCGAAACGGAGCGGATATGCAGTTCCGTGAACGTGGGCTCCACCAAGACGGGGCTGAACATGGATGCCGTGCGCCTGATGGGGGAGACGGTGTTGCAGACGGCGGAACTCACCAAGGAGAAAGATTCACTGGGGTGCGCCAAGTTGGTGGTGTTGTGCAATGCGCCGGACGACAATCCTTTCATGGCCGGGGCGTTCCACGGCGTATCTGAGCCGGACGCAGTCATCAATGTGGGCGTGAGCGGCCCCGGTGTGGTGAAATATGCGTTGGAACAAATCCGTGGAGCCAGTTTCGAGGTGCTTTGCGAGACCATCAAGCGCACGGCCTTCAAAATTACCCGTGTGGGGCAGCTCGTGGCGCAGGAGGCTTCGCGTCGTTTGGGCATTCCTTTTGGTATCATTGACTTGTCTTTGGCACCGACTCCCGCGATTGGCGACAGTGTGGCAGAAATCTTGGAGGAAATCGGGCTGGAACGTGCGGGAGCACCTGGCACGACGGCGGCCTTGGCATTGCTGAACGACCAAGTGAAAAAAGGAGGTGTGATGGCTTCGTCCTATGTGGGTGGCCTGAGCGGGGCTTTCATACCCGTGAGCGAGGATCAAGGCATGATAGAGGCAGTGGAGTGTGGGGCATTGACACTGGAAAAACTAGAAGCTATGACTTGTGTATGTTCCGTGGGATTGGATATGATTGCCATTCCGGGTGACACGCCAGCCACGACGATTTCCGGTATCATTGCCGATGAAGCAGCGATTGGGATGGTCAACCAAAAGACGACAGCCGTGCGTATCATTCCGGTCATTGGGAAAACGGTGGGAGACACGGTGGAATTCGGAGGCTTATTAGGGCATGCTCCTGTAATGCCGGTCAACACGTTCAGCTGCAGCGATTTTGTGAACCGTGTGGGGCGCATTCCCGCTCCCATCCATAGTTTTAAGAATTGATGGAATAGCCCTTGGGGCTAGAACTTGAAAGCCGATAGTCATGGCTCGTTGGGTGCTGTGGCCGTCGGCTTTTTCTGAAAGAGAGATGTGGAAAGTAGCTTTTTTGTGTCTTTTCTTTGATAAAAGGTGGTTTTTCGCTTTTATTTTGTTAACTTTGTCACATTCTAAGCCTAGAGTTGTATGAAAATAACGCTTTTGCAACAAGACATTTCGTGGGGAAAACCGGAAGAGAACGTGCGTGCTGCCGAGCAGGCCATGGACGCGCGCCCCGGAGCAGACCTTTACGTATTGCCGGAAATGTTTTCCACAGGTTTCTGTACGGAACCGGAGGGGTTGGCCGAACCGGCGGACAGTGACACGCTGCGCTGGATGCGCCGCTATGCACAGGCGCATGGTTGCGCGGTGGCGGGCAGCATTGCCGTGTTGGATAGAGGGAAATACTGCAACCGGTTTCATTTCGTGTTCCCGGACGGGACGTACCGCACTTACGACAAGCGCCACCTTTTCACTTATGGCGGCGAGGACAAACACTTCACGGCGGGACGTGAACGGGTGATTGTGGAATATGGCGGAGTGCGTTTCCTGTTGTTGATTTGCTATGACTTGCGTTTCCCTGTATGGTCGCGTAACCGGAAGGATTACGATGCTATTTTGTATGTGGCCAACTGGCCTACACCACGTGTGGAGGCATGGCTGGCCTTGCTGAAAGCCAGGGCCATTGAGAACCAGTGCTACGTGGCGGGCGTGAATCGCGTGGGTACAGACCCGTCGTGCGAATATTGTGGCGGCACATTATGGATAGACCCTTACGGGAATACCGTGGCGGCTTGCGAGCGCGGAAAGGTGGATGCCGTGACGGTAGAACTCGACATGGGCTGTCTGACAGATTTTCGCCGGAAGTTCCCCGTGCTGGAGGATGGCGATGAGTTTAAATTAGAACTTTAAAAACACTTTATATATCTATGGAAAAGAAACTGTTATTGGGTGACGAGGCGATAGCCTTGGGAGCCATCCATGCGGGCATCCGCGGGGTGTATGCCTACCCGGGAACGCCGAGTACGGAAATCACCGAATATATCCAGCGGCATCCGTTGGCTCGCGAACGAGGATTGCACAGCACGTGGTGTACGAATGAGAAGACAGCCGTGGAAGCTGCTTTGGGCGTGTCCTATGCCGGCGGGCGTGTCATAGCCTGCATGAAACATGTGGGCTTGAACGTGTCCGCCGATGCGTTTGTCAATTCTGCCATCACGGGCGTGAATGGCGGGATGATTGTCATTGTGGCCGACGACCCTTCGATGCACTCTTCGCAGAACGAGCAAGACTCGCGTTTCTATGGCAAATTCTCGTTGATGCCCATCCTCGAACCTTCCACCCAGCAGGAAGCCTATGACATGATGGAGTATGGCTTTGAGCTTTCCGAGCGCGAGAAGTTGCCGGTGCTGATGCGCATCGTGATGCGTTTGGCTCATTCGCGCGCGGCAGTGACGGTGAAAGGGGAAGCTTCCGAAGTGCAGGCCTTGCCTTGTGCGAAAGACCCTGCAAGCTGGGTGTTGCTTCCAGCCAATTCGCGCCGGAAATACGCTGCGTTGGTGGAACAGCAACCCCGGTTGGAGCAGTTGGCCGCAGAGGCTCCTTATACACGTTATGAACCATCGGCCAAGGAAAAGCCCATGGGCATACTGGCTTGTGGTATCGGGTACAATTATGTGACGGAACTGAAGGAGGCCAAGGAGGAGTTCAACATCCTGAAGGTGACGCAATATCCGTTGCCGGCGGAATTGGTGCGCCGCCTGGCTGCCGACAGCAGCGAAATCTTGGTGGTGGAAGACGGGCAGCCCTTCACGGAAGAACTGATTAAAGGCATGCTTTCGGCTGGCTATCCGGTGAAAGGCCGCCTGACGGGCGACCTTCCCCGCACAGGCGAACTGACTCCCGACAGCGTGGCGGCGGCGATGGGACATCAGCCTGTGCGCTATTTTGACGTACCGAAGGAGGTTGTGTCGCGTCCGCCTGCATTGTGCCAAGGGTGTGGCCATCGGGATGTCTATACAGCATTGAACGAAGTGGTGAAAGACTATCCGGATGCCCGTGTGTTTGCCGACATCGGTTGCTACACGTTAGGGGCATTGCCGCCATTCCGTGCCATTGACACGTGCCTTGACATGGGGGCTTCCATTACGATGGCCAAAGGCGCGGCTGACGCCGGAGTCTTTCCGGCCATTGCCGTCATCGGCGATTCCACCTTCACCCATTCGGGCATGACGGGCTTGCTGGATGCCGTGAACGACAAGGCGCAAATCACCGTGGTCATCTCTGACAACCTGACTACGGCCATGACCGGCGGGCAGGATTCTGCAGGCACGAACAAGTTTGAAGCCATTTGCCTGGGGCTTGGCGTGGAGCCGGAGCATGTGCGTGTGGTGGTGCCGTTGCCCAAGAACATGGAAGAGATTACGCGCATCCTTCGCGAGGAAATTGAATACAAGGGGGTTTCGGTGGTCATTCCGCGCAGGGAGTGCATCCAGACCCTGAACCGGAAACTGAAACAAAAAAAATCAGAAAAGAAGTCATGAAACAAGATATCATTCTATCCGGCGTGGGAGGACAAGGCATCCTCTCCATCGCTACCATTATCGGTGAAGCTGCCACACAAGCGGGGTTGACCTTGAAACAGGCCGAAGTACATGGCATGAGCCAGCGCGGTGGCGATGTGCAGTCTAACCTGAGGCTATCGGACGGGGCGATTGCTTCCGACTTGATTACGGCGGGAACCGCCGACATGATTCTTTCGCTGGAACCGATGGAGGCTTTGCGCTATCTTCCTTATTTGGATAAAGAGGGATGGGTCATCACGTCTTCTTCCCCGTTCAAGAACATCCCGAACTATCCGGAGGACGAGGCGTTGGCGGCCGACCTGAAAGCGTTGCCCCACGTGGTCACCGTGGACGTGGAGAAGCTGGCGCACGAGCACGCCATGCCGAAATGCGCCAACGTGATTCTGCTCGGCGCGGCTTCGCGGTTCTTGAACATCCTTTCGGTGGAACAGCTCCGGGGCAGCATCGCGCGGGTGTTCGGCGCGAAAGGGGAGGCCGTGGTGGAGATGAACCAGCGGGCTTTTGACATCGGCCATAATGCCGCTTTGGCGGAATAGGAGAGAAACCTATGGGACATCAAGTGTTTAGCGAAGAGTTGGTGGCATCTGTGGTGAAGGAACTGCAGATTGCCGACTTGGCACATGCCACCATCGGCGAAGTCCTTTTGGTGGCTTCCCGGCTTGAGGAACTCACGGGAATCCCCTTTATCCGCATGGACCAAGGGTCGCCCGGCCTGCCCGCCAACCGCATCGGCGTGGAGGCCGAGAAAGCGGCGTTGGACCGCGGGGTGGGGGCGCAATATCCGGCTGCCGACGGTGTGCCTGAACTGAAGCGTGAAGCGTCACGTTTCGTAAAGGCTTTCATTAATATAGACGTGTCGCCGCGTGCGTGCATCCCGACCACGGGGTCGGTGGCGGCTTCGTTCGGGGCTTTTGTGATTACGACGCAGTGTGTGAAGGGTAAAGACAAGGTGTTGTTCATCGACCCGGGCTTTCCTATCCAGAAGTCGCAGTTGCGCATCATTGGAGCGAAGTGGGAGCAGTTCGACATCTATCATTTCCGTGGTGAGGCTTTGCGGGCGAAATTGGAAAGCTATTTGGAACAGGGCGACATCGCGGCCATTATCTATTCCAATCCGAATAATCCGGCATGGATTTGCCTGGAGGACAGCGAACTGGCCATCATCGGCGAGCTGGCCACGCGCTACGACGTGATGGTGCTGGAGGACATGGCTTATTTCTGCATGGATTTCCGGCAAGACTTGGGCAAGCCTTGGCAGCCGCCTTACCCGCCCACTGTGGCCAAATATACGGACAATTACATCCTCATGCTGTCTTCGTCCAAGATATTCAGCTATGCCGGACAGCGCATGGCGGTGGCTTGTGTGTCCGACAAATTGTTTGAACGTCATTTCCCGGCTTTGGCCGAACGGTATGGCGATTCCGGCATTTTCGGGCAGACTTTCGTGGCTTCCGTGCTCTACATGATAACTTCCGGCTGCACGGCTTCCACGCAGTACGGTTATGCCGAGATGCTGCGGGCGGCCACCGACGGCGAACTGGACTTTTCGGCCGACATGCGCGAATATGCCCGCCGTGCGGAACGGATGAAGAAAATCTTCACGGACAACGGCTTCCACATCGTGTATGACTACGATGTGACCCGCCTCGTGGGCGACGGTTTCTTTTTCACTATCGGCTATGGCCGGATGAGCGGCGGGGAACTGTTGCGCGAGTTGCTCTATTACGGGGTGAGCAGCATTTCGCTGGAAACCACGGGGAGCGAACAGGGGGGCGTGAGGGCTTGCACGTCCCGCATGCGGGAGGAACTTTATCCCGTCATGGAAGAACGGATGAAGGCGTTCCGCCTGGACCATCCATTGGACAACGAATAATTTTGATTTTTCTAATACCATTGACAGAGCAATGAACAACGAAATCTGGAACAGGAACAAAGAGTGCATGAGCCGCGACGAGTTGAGCGACTTGCAAGGTAAGCGGCTGCACAAGCTGGTGGATTTGGTTTATCACAACACGCCATTCTACCGCCACAAGATGCAGGAGCTGGACTTGCTGCCTGCCGACATCCGCACGATAGACGACATCGTGAAGTTGCCGTTTACCACCAAGGCCGACCTGCGCGACAATTATCCCGTGGGGCTGTTGGCCACGCCCATGTCGGAAATCGTGCGCATCCATGCCTCTTCCGGCACGACGGGAAGCCCCACCATTGTGGGATATACGTCGCGCGACTTGGAAATATGGAAGGAAATCATTGCGCGTGCTTTGACGGCTTACGGCGTGACGCGGGGCGACATCGTGTCGGTGGGTTACGGCTACGGGCTGTTCACCGGTGGTTTGGGAGCACATTACGGTGTGGAACATTTGGGCGCCACCGTGTTGCCTACTTCCACGGGAAACACGGAGAAACACATCCGCCTTTTGCGTGATTTGGGAGTGACGGGCTTGGCTTGCACACCGTCTTACGCGCTTTATTTGGCCGAGGCGTTGCATAAGCAAGGGCTTTCGGCCGATGACCTTAAGTTGCGCATCGGTGCTTTCGGTGCCGAACCGTGGACGGAAAACATGCGCCACGAGATAGAGGAGCGTTTGGGCATACAGGCTTATAACATTTATGGCTTGAGTGAAATCATGGGGCCGGGCGTGGCTTACGAATGTGGTTGCAAGGACGGTTCGCACATCGCCGAAGACCATTTCTATCCCGAAATCATCAATCCGGAGACGGGCGAGGTGCTTCCTGTGGGACAAGAGGGTGAATTGGTGCTGACCACCCTGACCAAGACGGGGATGCCGCTCTTGCGCTATCGCACGAAAGACCTGACGACCCTGATGCCGGGAACGTGTGCTTGCGGGCGCACCAGCATTCGCTTTACGCGCATCCTGGGACGAAGCGACGACATGTTGATTGTCCGCGGCATCAATGTGTTCCCTTCGCAGGTGGAGTCCGTCATTTTGGAAATGCCCGAGTTCGCGCCGCGCTACATGCTGGTGGTGGACAGGAAGAACAACCTGGACACGCTGGAAGTTCAGGTGGAATTGCGTCCCGACAGTTTTTCGGACGACATGGGGAGCATGTTGGATTTGCGCCGCAAGTTGGGCGAGCGACTCAAGAGTGTGTTGTCCATCAGTGCGGAAGTGAAGCTGGTGGAGCCCAACAGTTTGCCGCGTAGCGAGGGGAAAAGCACGAGAGTGATTGACAAACGTGTATTGGCTTAACGTAAAAGAAAGGAATAGCTATGGAGACCATCAAACAGTTGTCCGTGTTCTTGGAGAACAAGGGCGGACGCATCAATGACGTGGCCAAGGCATTGGGAGAGCATGGCATCAACATGCATGCATTCAGCATGGCCGAGACAACCGATTTCGGCATTCTTCGCCTGATCGTGTCCGACGTGGAGCAGGCGGTGGGCGTGTTGCGGGCTGAAAATTTCGCCGTGGTGCTGACCGATGTGGTGTGCATCAGTTGCCCCAACGTGGCCGGGGCTCTTTCCGCCATTTTGGAACGTTTGGCCGAGCATCAGGTATTCATCGAGTATATGTATGCTTTTGCCCAAGGTGAGAAAGCCCATATTGTCATTCGGCCGAGCAACTTGGAGGAATGCCTTAAGTGGTTGGAAGAGGACGATTGCGACATTTTGGCCGACAAGCAGTTGTAGATTATTGCTTCTTGATTAGATATTAAAATGAATGGCTCCTTTGTACGGTGGAGCCATTCATTTCGATTTAGCTATTTTGTCTTGGGAAAGTTTCAGTCCTTGTTCCCTTCCAATTGCTTTTTCACTTCCTCGCTAGGTTTGTAGCGTTTATTTAATCCGTTCACTACGTCTTTAGTAATGTCATACTTGGCGTTAGCCATCAGGATGTTGTCACCCACCTTGCTGATGATATAGTCGAACTTCTTGGTCTTGTTGTACTCCTTGAGGAACGATTGGATGGAGTCGCGCATTTCGTCGTTGTACTTCATTTGTTCGGCGGCAAAGTCATTGCTGAGGCGGTCGTTGAGAGCCTGCAGGTCCTGTTGTTGTTTGGCCAATGACATTTGCGCTTGTTCCACTTGTTCTTTGGTGGTGAACTGGTTGGTTTCGTATTTCTTTTGTAATTCAGCAGCCTTGGCCTGCAGCGCACGTTCCTTCCCGGCCAGCGTGGCACGGATGTTTTCACCTTTCTTGTTCATCAGGATGGTGTAATCCTTGCAGAATTCATATTGTGACATGAGCGTGTCGATTTCCACGTAGGCTATTTTCAGTCCTCCTGCAGGAATTTCCGTGGCTTGGGTGTTGGTGGCTTCGTCTTTCGAAGCACTTTGGCTGCAGCTTGTCGTGCCGAGGGTGCATGCGAGGGCGATGAGTCCGGCGCAGGCGAGATGTTGTTTCTTCATTTTTATGTATTTTGTTGATAATTATTTTTTTGTCGTAGAACGTTCGCTGACGCGGTGGGGGTTAGGTTTGCGCTCCATGGCATCCATGGTCTGCACACACGTGATGCCGCGTTTGCGCATCGCCGCACTATGGCCTACATGTGTATTCGGGAATCGCCCATTTTTTTTCAATAAGATTTTGATGGCCAGGAAAACCATGCTGGCGGCCACAATTATCAGCGTAAACAGTAATGTCTTCCACATTTTTTCCTTATATTTGTGGTGCAAAGATAAAAGATTAAAGCGGGCAAGAGTGCGCTCTTCCGGCTTTTAACCAAAATTAGCACATAAAGGACAAGGATAGTATGGAAATGAATTTACTGGAACCTTCCGAGGTTTTTAAGTTTTTTGCCGAAATCAACAAGGTGCCCCGTCCTTCGAAGCGGGAGGAGAAAATGATAGCCTATCTGCAGCAGTTTGCTGAAAAGAGGGGATTGGAGTGTAAGGTGGATGAGTCTGGGAATGTACTAATCCGGAAGGGTGCCACGCAGGGAATGGAGAACCGAAAAACAGTCATTCTGCAAAGCCATATGGACATGGTATGCGAGAAGAACCGTGATGTGGATTTCGATTTCGAGAAAGATGCTATCTGCACAGAAGTGGACGGGGAATGGCTGCGGGCCAAAGGTACGACACTGGGGGCAGACGATGGTATCGGGATGGCTATGGAATTGGCGTTGCTGGATGCTGATAACATCGCGCACGGTCCATTGGAATGCGTGTTCACCCGCGACGAGGAGACGGGATTGACTGGTGCGTTTGGCATGAAGCCGGGTTTCATGTCGGGAGACATCCTTTTGAATTTGGATTCTGAAGATGAGGGCCAGATTTTTGTCAGTTGCGCAGGGGGAACCACGGCGACGGCCGAGTTTGATTTTGAACCGGTGGACGCTCCTAAAGACTATTTCTTTTTTGAATTGAAGGTGAAAGGGCTGACGGGTGGTCATTCGGGCGATGACATTAATAAGAAGCGGGCCAACGCCAACAAGATGCTGGTGCGTTTCCTGTATGACGCGATGGACAAATATGATTTGTATTTGTGCGATATACAAGCTGGTGGCTTGCATAATGCTATTCCCCGCGAAGCTATGGCGGTGTGTGCCATCCCGATGGCGGACAAGGAAAATATCCGCGTGGATTGGAATTTGTTTGCCGCTGATGTGGAAGAAGAGTACCGTGTGACGGAACCAACGATGGAGTTTGAACTGCAAAGCGAGACGGTGCGGGCGAAAGCCGTGGAACGTGAGACGTCCCGCAAACTGGTATGGGCGTTGATGGCCGTGCACAATGGCGTATTGTCCATGTCGCAGGATATTGATTTGGTAGAAACGAGCTCTAACTTGGCTAGTATTAAATTGGTTGACGGCAACAAAATCCTCATTAAAAGCAGCCAACGGAGCAGTTTGCTGAGTGCGCGTTGTCACGTGAGCAACATGGTGAAAGCCGCATTCGAATTGGCCGGAGCCAAAGTGGAAGTTGGCGAGGGCTACCCGGGTTGGAAGATGAATCCCGATTCTGAAATCCTTCATATTGCAGTGGAAGCCTATAAGGAATTGTTTGGCCGCGAGCCGAAAGTGTTGGGCATTCATGCAGGGTTGGAATGCGGATTGTTTAGTGAAAAATATCCCGGACTGGACATGATTTCCTTTGGGCCGACATTGCGCGGGGTGCATTCGCCTGACGAACGTCTGCTTATTCCCACGGTGCAGATGGTGTGGAATCACCTGAAGGCTATTTTGGAAAAGATTCCGGGGCGGGCTAATTAGTCCGATTGGGAAAAACAGGTTAGTTGGGGGAAATAAGTTGGAAATGCGACATTCTGCTGTCTTGGGATTTGGGGTGATGTGCGTGTTGGGTGGGGCGCCTTTCGCGGCGTGTGACGATGCCATGTCTTTCACTACCGACCGTGGCGCGTTGTTGGCCTTTTCCACCGACACGGTGCGGTTTGATACGGTGATTTCCACCGTAGGGTCAAGTACCCGGCAATTGATGGTTTATAACCGCAACGGGGAAGGGGTGCGCATAGCTTCCGTCCGGTTGCACAGGGGAAGTGCGACACCCTTCCGTGTCAATGTGGACGGTTCCTATCTGGAACCGGAAAGTGGAGCGCGGGCTTTTGACTTCGAGGTGCGGGGAGGAGACAGTATCCGGGTGTTTGCCGAGGTCACTATGCCGTCTAACGGGCAGGATGCCCCTGTGGCGATGGATGATACTTTGATTTTCACACTGGAGAGCGGAGTGGAGCAGGGGGTGATTCTTTCAGCCGTGGGGCAGGATGCCTATATGTGGCGTGGACGGGTCATCAAGGAAGATACGTTGCTGGAAGCCGGACGCCCCATCGTGGTTTATGACAGTCTTTCGGTGGCACAAGGCGTCACCTTGTCAATGGCACCTGGTGTGGAACTTTATTTTCACGACGGAGCCAATTTGTGGGTGCATGGCCGCGTGGTAGCTAGCGGGACGAAGGAACACCCCGTTGTGTTCCGGGGCGACCGTACCGACCGCATGTTTGATTACCTGCCTTACGATAATACTCCATCGCGTTGGGGCGGCATACGTTTGCGGGCTTCAAGCATGGATAACCGTTTTGAGTATGTGGACATCCATAGTGCTTCCTATGGTATCGCTTGTGACAGTTCTTCTGCGGAAACCATGAAACTGACTTTGGAAAACAGTATCCTGCACAATATCGGTGGTGAGGGATTGGGGTTGTACCATTGTCGCGCTTACGTGGCTAATACGCAAATCAGTAACACATTGGGGCATTGCGTGGCAGTGGTGGGCGGTTGGGCCGAGTTCGTGCAATGCACTTTGGCGCAGTTTTACCCTTGGGACGCGTCCCGTGGCGATGCCCTTTATTTGGCAAACCAATGGTTGGCCATGGATTATCCGATGGAGCATGCCCATTTTCAAAATTGTTTGGTGACGGGATATGCAGACGATGTGGTGGCAGGCAATCTGAAGGATGAAAATGACGAGCTGGACTACTGCTTCGCCAACTGTGTGTTGCGTACGGTTGAGTCGGAAGATACCGCCCGTTTTATTGGTGTTACATACGAAAAGCCTGGTGAAGAGGGGACTGGGGATAAACAATTCCGGTTATTCGACACTGGCAACTTTTTGTATGATTTCCGATTGGATTCCTTGTCGCTGGCGCGTGATAAAGGCGCGGCGGAGTGGGCTGTGGCATGTCCGGCTGACCGCTATGGGGTAAGTCGTACGGATGACATGGCTCCGGATGCGGGCTGTTATGAATATGTGTCCGGGGAATGACGGTGTGTAGGTGGCTGGGAGTTTGGTTCTTGGTTTGTTGCAGTATGGTAGCCGCCGTTGCACAACAACCCTTCCGCTTGATGTTTTATAATGTGGAGAATCTGTTTGACTGCCAAGATGACACGCTGAAGGACGATGACGAGTTTCTTCCGGATAGTGAAAAAGGGTGGACATATTATCGTTATTGGCGGAAGTTGAATGCCGTATCCAAGGTGGTAGCGGCCACGGGCGAATCACATTTGCCCGACTTGATAGGGTTATGCGAGGTGGAGAACGACAGCGTGGTGTTTGACTTGGCCTGCCGTTCATCCATGCGTGCGTTGGGTTATCGCTATATGGTCACAAATTCACCCGATGTGCGGGGTATTGACGTGGCTCTGCTTTATCAGCCTGGGAGTTTCCGGCTTCTGGAGGCTCGCGAAGTGGTTATTCCTTCCGTGGAGGAAGGTTTCCGTCCCACCCGCAATATTTTATATGCGAAAGGCCTTGTGTTGAGCGGTGATACCTTGCATGTCGCGGTGTGCCATTTTCCCAGTCGTTTGGGACGGACGCTTGTAGCCCGCCGGCATCGCCTGTTGGCGGCACGGGCTTTGCGCCAATTGGTCGATTCCGTCCATGCCAGGGTACGAGATGCCCGTATGGTGGTCATGGGGGATTTCAACGCAGGGGATAAGGATGACATTTTTGACGAAGCCTTTCCCGCAGGATACCATGAGCCAGCGTGTGAAGCAATGCAACGGGACATTGGCGGCACATACCGTTATCGTGGCATTTGGGAAACAATCGACCATGTGTGGGTCAGTCCGGCCTTGATAGGCAATCGTCATTGTCTATACACTTCGGACGGGAAGCGCCAAGTGGTTGCTTTTCCTTTTATGTGTGAACCGGACAAGGCATATGGTGGGCTTCGTCCTTTCCGCACTTACCAGGGGCCACTGTATAAAGGCGGGTATAGCGACCACTTTCCCGTGGTGGTGGACTTCACTTGGAGTTTTCCCGATGAAGAATAAGCGTATAGGAGCAAGCCGCACGTTGCTGAATGCTGTTGTACGCGGCAGGAAGGAAGCCGGACCGCACCACGTATAAAAAATGTTATCTCCATGCGTTTGTAGGAAAAATGTGGTATTTTTGTCCCCAATAAGTTTAGTGCATTTTGAGATGGAGGAAAAGAAAGATAAGGAAGAAGGATTGTTCCAGGCAAGGAGTTACTTGGGTTGCCTGAACGAAGGGCTTAAGTTGCCCACTCGCCACGTTTTATCCCTGTTGAAGTTCTTGTGGCCGTCGTTGGTGGCCGGAGCCGTTTCGGCTGGCTTGTGGGGGCTTTTCTTTAACCAACTGTCCATGGTGGCCACGGCATGGCTTGCGGCTGCAGAACCGGTGACATTGTTGTTGCCGGCTTATACCTTATGGGGGTTGTGCCTGCTGGCTTTGTTGGCCGGTAGCTTTTGTTTGGGAAATGTGGCAGTGGCCATTTCGCGTTATGCTGAAGCGGGCGGTTGGCCTGCATTGCGTTTCGGGGCATGTCGTGGCGAGATATTCCATGCATCCGTGCGGGCTTTGGTCTTCTTGCTCGTGGGCATTGTGGTTTTCTTGGTGGTGATGGCTCCTGTTTATATATGGGCCGGTGCGCATAGCGTATGGATGATTGTGGCAGCCGCCGCATTGTGGCTGGTTTGGGGTGTGCCTTATAGTATGGTAGGTCTGGATTATTTGCTGGGGGGCAGGCAACGGGCATTTTTTCAAAGTCTTGCCCGCATCAAGGACGGCTATCAATACTGGGGCGCCTTCTTTATTGTGTTATTCTGCGGCGGACTGATTATGGCGGTTTTCTCCCTGGTCAGCTGGCTGCCTGCCGGTGTGTTGTCTTTTGCCGGATATGAATCGCTGACGGGTGTGTTGGCCGGCGATGCGACAGACTTGCCTGGGGCAGTGCCTGCCTTGATAGTGTTTTTCTTCATGCTGGCATCGTTCGTCACAAACATGTCTGGTTGGCTCACGTTTTTTCCTCTTTCCTATTTATATGGTTCCGTGGAAGCCCGCAAGAAAGACATGGAAAAGTTTGAAGAAGAAGAGCGGAGGCTGCAGAATCTTTGAAAAATCCCCGCATGTACAAGGCGTGTCGCAGTGTGCATGCGGGGGATGTTTTGTTTATGCCCCCTCATCTTGGGGCAATTTTTTAACTTGGGGATTTAACAACTGACGAATTGCTTCCCGCCGCTTGTCCGTCCGAGGGAAAACTCCTCCGCCTTGCAGGAGGGCACTGAAAAAGTCCGATATTTGAAACTGCTGCCAACAAAACGCAAGTAGAACCGTTTGTAATAAGTTAAATAGTGTACAAAAGCATTGCATTTGCTACAAATAGACGCATCCTTGCTTGCATTATGATAGTGCATTTTCGAGAAAAGGGACTTTTTCAGTGCCCTCCCTTGCAGGGGAGGTGGCCCGAAGGGCCGGAGGGGTTTCCCACCCACGTATCATTCCGCAAGGCAAACAAAAGGGTCGTTACGACCCCGCAAGGGAAACAAAAGGGCATTATGGCCGCCGCACGGAGAACAGAAGGGGCGTTACGCCCCCGCGGGCGTGAGACCCCCTCCGCCCCTCCGGGGCTCGTCCCCCTGCGAGGCGGGACAGCTTGGGCCGCCGCATGGAGAACAGAAGGGGCGTTACGCCCCCGCGCAGAATTTATTAAGTCCCCACTAAATTCGACTGCCCCCTTATCTTGCCCACGGTGACGCTGCGGGGATACCACAGCTGGTTGATTGCTTGTTGCACTCGTTTTAGAAAAAATTATACAAACTTCCTTCTCTGTGTCTTCTGCCCTCCTTCGCAAAACGCTTTTGCAAACTATTGAACGACAAGCCGTTGTCGTTAGTCCCCGACGAGGGCCTCGTTAATCCCCGACGAGAGCCTCGTTAATCCCCGACGGGCACCTCGTGTGTCCCCGACGAGGATGCCGTGTGTCCCCGGCGGGAAAACGGGGCGTCCTTGGTCGCTTATTCGTTTGACTGATTCTTGAAAAAAAGCGGGTTGGACAATATGTTTCCGATAGTCGCACCACGCATTGATTATACACCAAAGCGGCTGCTCCCACAAATATAGGAGTATTCCGTCAGTCCGGCAAGAATTGGCGGGGAATGTCGGCATGGTTTTCATTTTAGCTTGCCGGGCGTTACACCTATGTATAATATATGGTTTGATTGACGGAGATTTCATGCAGAGGAACAGATTCTTCTTGTCTGGAGAGCAGTTTAACGGGACTATTTCACACCTTTGCAGGCGGACGGAGTTTTTGTCCGCGACATATTGAAAATAAAGAGGCGTTATGCTGTCTTGTTAATGGAAGCCTGGCAAATTTCTAATTACGAACAAGGATTGCATGATGGTTTTCACGCTATGGCGTGGGCTGCTATCACTACATCTGTTCGTAAGGTTTTCTCATCGCGCCGTTGGCAAAGAATATGGCAGCATTCAAGGAACAGGTGAGCGAAGTGGACGAGTCGGGCGACAAAGACAAAATGGAAATGTTTGAAAAGGCATTGCCCAGACAACAGAAGATGCTGATGGAAAGCGGGCTGCTTATCCTGCCTTTCTACCGCCAGCTGACAGTTCCTCTGCTGAAGCCCACAGAGCAAAGTTCGCTCAACTACTTTGCCTCTGCT
Source organism: uncultured Paraprevotella sp. (assembly GCA_944321565.1). GTDB lineage: Bacteria > Bacteroidota > Bacteroidia > Bacteroidales > Bacteroidaceae > Paraprevotella. The sequence goes on from CALULT010000009.1 coordinate 35,931, forward strand.
TGGTGCGCCTTGGAGAATATGCTGCTTGCCGCCACTGCCGAAGGACTGGGAGCCACGTTTCATATCCCGGTAGCCGATGAAGCTGACAGGATAAAGGAAATCGTGGGTGCACCTGCGGGCTACGAATTCATCTGTCTTCTCAGCATCGGCTACCCTGCTCCTAATGCCTTCCTGCCCCGCCAGAAAGCAATCAATATCAAAGACAGGATACATCAAGGAAAGTGGTAAAGAATGTCATCAAGAAAACCACCGGAGACACGGCGAGCAACCACATCCGTCGGTTCGTCATCCGGCTTGCCAAGAACGGGTTGGCTGTAGGAAAGGCCATTACGCCGTCGGAGTACTGTCTGGGGATTGCGGAGTTAACAGCAACCTCCGCATTCCCCCGAAAAACATATCTGCAGCATGTCCGGCAAATTCTTTGTCTGAAGCGAATCATACTTAGCTTCAATTGTGATTTTAGCTAACTATGATTCGTGACTCACGCAAGCTATCCAAAGCCCCATACAATTATTCCATGAAAATTTGACATAATATCCTTTAAAAGCATATAGGCGCAACGCGGCAAGCATCGGGGTGAGCAGCGTACACTTCCGCGTGGATAAGGAGCTAGTGTGCGAGGTGCAGCGGTATTGCGAACTGGAACGTTCGCCAAGGCAGTGCAGGATTCATCGCTCGAAGTACTCGCCCGAGGAGCGGTTCGCGCTAGCGCAGCGTTACCTGAAGCAGTATCCCGTTCTGTCCGTTGGTACATACGCGGCAATGACAGGGCTGGGTCGTACGACGGCCAGGCAGGAATTGCGCCGTTGGGCGAACATGGAAGATTCGGGTATCGGCGTACAGGGGCTGAGGTCGCACAAGGTGTATGTAAGGAAATGACTACACCACGGTCTCCACGCCCGCTTTGTGCGGTTGTTCTTCGGTGCGTCAGATAGCCGTTGGCACGGGTTGGTTTGCCATAGGAGATGGTGATAAGGGTGGCGATTGGCTGTCGGAAAGGACGTATCCGGATACCCTGCGGTTGTAACCATCTTACGGAAAAATGAAATTTCTTTTTGATGCGCGGGGGCTTATTTCGTGTCGGAATAACCTTCTGCCCGTAGAAGGGTGATGATTTGCTCTTTCCGTTCTCCTTGGATGAGTATTTCGCCGTCTTTTACCGCCCCGCCCGTGCCGCATTTCGTTTTCAGCAATCGTCCCAGTTCCTTCAAGCTTTCATCCCGCCCCACAAATCCTTTGACCACGGTGACGGTTTTTCCGCCCCGGTTTTTCCGTTCGATGGCCACGCGCAGTTTCTGTGAGTGTTTGGGTAGTGTTTCTGTTTCTTCTTGCACGTCATCTTCAAAAATGAAATCGGGATTGGTGGAATACACCATTCCCAATCTCGATTTCCAGTCGTTGTTTCTTCCAGGCATGTGTCAGTCCTCCATGAGCTTGCGGTAGCGGATGCGCTTCGGTTCTTCCAGCCCGAGGCGTTTCATCTTGTCGGCTTCATATTCCGAATAGCTGCCTTCGTAGAAGAACACGTTGCCATCGCCCTCGAATGCCAGGATGTGGGTGCAGATGCGGTCCAGGAACCAACGGTCGTGGCTGATGACTACGGCACATCCGGCAAATTCTTCCAAACCTTCCTCCAATGCCCGCAGGGTGTTCACGTCGATGTCGTTCGTGGGTTCGTCAAGGAGCAGCACGTTGCCTTCTTCTTTCAATGCCATGGCCAGGTGGAGGCGGTTGCGTTCACCGCCGGAAAGCACCCCGCATTTCTTTTCCTGGTCGGCACCGGTGAAGTTGAAACGGCTCAAGTAGGCACGCACGTTAATGTCGCGGTTGCCCATGCGCATCAGTTCGTTGCCGCCGCTAATGACTTCATATACGCTTTTTCCGGGCGCGATGTCTTTGTGCGTCTGGTCCACGTAAGCCAGTTTCACGGTTTCGCCGACTTCGAAAGAGCCTCCATCCGGTTGTTCCAATCCCATAATCAGGCGGAACAAGGTGGTTTTCCCCGCGCCATTGGGGCCGATGACACCCACGATGCCGTTGGGCGGGAGCATGAAGTTGAGGTCGTTGAACAAGACTTTCTCCCCGAAAGCTTTCTGCACGTGGATGGCTTCGATGACCTTGTTGCCGAGGCGCGGGCCGTTGGGGATGAAGATTTCCAACTTCTCTTCCTTTTCTTTTTGGTCTTCGTTGAGCAATTTGTCGTAGGAGTTCAGACGGGCCTTGCCCTTGGCATGGCGGGCTTTGGGTGCCATGCGCACCCATTCCAGTTCGCGTTCCAAGGTTTTCCGGCGTTTGCTGGCCGTCTTTTCTTCCTGTGCCATGCGCTGGGTCTTTTGCTCCAGCCATGAAGAATAGTTGCCTTTCCAGGGAATGCCTTCCCCGCGGTCCAGTTCCAAGATCCATCCGGCCACGTCGTCGAGGAAGTAACGGTCGTGGGTCACGGCAATCACCGTGCCTTCATACTGGTTCAGATGCTGTTCCAACCAGTCAATGCTTTCCGCGTCCAAATGGTTGGTCGGCTCATCGAGCAACAACACGTCCGGTTTCTGCAACAACAGGCGGCAAAGAGCCACACGGCGGCGTTCACCTCCCGAAAGGTTTTCAACCGGCTGTTCGGCGGGCGGGCATCGCAAGGCGTCCATGGCGCGTTCCAGCTTGCTGTCCAGGTTCCATGCATCCGTGGCGTCAATGATGTCCTGCAACTCTCCCTGGCGGGCAAAAAGCGCGTTCATCTTGTCTTCGTTTTCATAATATTCCGGAAGTCCGAACTTTTGGTTGATTTCTTCATATTCGGCCAAAGCATCCACGATGGGCTGTACTCCCTCCATGACCACTTCCTTCACGGTCTTGGAATTGTCCAACTGCGGTTCTTGCGGCAGGTAGCCCACACTGTATCCGGGCGAGAACACCACTTGTCCCTGGAAATCTTTGTCCAGTCCGGCAATGATTTTCATCAGGGTGGATTTTCCCGCCCCGTTCAGGCCGATGATGCCGATTTTAGCCCCGTAGAAGAAGCTCAGGTAGATGTCTTTCAGCACTTGTTTGTTGGTCTGGCGGATGGTTTTGCTCACGCCGACCATGGAGAAAATGATTTTTTTGTCGTCCACTGTTGCCATTGTTCTATTTGTTTTTATGGGGTTAAAGAATAAGTCCGATGGAAAGCAATAGGGCAAAAAGGAACATGTTACGCGCCGTTTCGCCCAATGCCTTATTGAGTCCCTTGCCACGTTTGAGCCGCACGATATGCCGCCAGGTGGAGAAATGCGGCACGAGGTAGCACACCGGGAGGAGTGCGGCCGCAGGTTCATCGGTGAACCACGAGGCTTGGCAAAGTATTACGGCACAGATGCCCAGCCAAAGATAAAGCTGTTCTGACGCCTTCTCGCCGATGCGCACCACCAGCGTGATTTTCCCGCCTTCGCGGTCGTTGTCCCTGTCCCGGTAATTGTTCACGACAAGCAGGCAGTCGATGACCAATCCGCAGGATAGGGATAAAATCCATACGAGGGGGCTGACGGTGCCGGCCTGCAGGTAGTATGTGGCACATACGGGCACCAGTCCGAAAAAGACGAGCACGAGAAGGTCGCCCAAACCAAGGCGCGCCATGCAGGTGGTATAGAGGAAACAGAACACCACGCAGCATATTCCAAGGATAATCATCGTCCAGCCACCGTAATAAACCAAAGGCAATCCCGTGATACAGGATAATAGCGTGGTGGCGACAATGCCTTTTTGCATGGCCGGCAGGGTAATCCAACCTTCGGCACAAGCCCGTTTCGGGCCGAGACGCTTTTCATCGTCCAGCCCCTTGCGGAAATCAAAGTAATCGTTGATGAAATTGGCGTCTATCTGCATCAAGAAAGCGAATAAGAGGCACAACACCGCTGGAATCAGTTGAAAATATCCGTCGGAAAAGGCCGAAGCCACACCCACCATCACCGGAACTGCGGCTCCGGTCAGGGTCTTAGGGCGCGCGGCCAACAACCATGCACGCGGTGAATTGGGATGAACAATCGTATTCGTCATTTTGTTTGTCATTCAATATCAATAAAGAGCTATGCGCAGAAAACTTCGGTCGTCAAAAGAACGGTTGCCTTTGGCAAGTCCTTTGGTGGAGGGATATTTTCCGATGCAAAGCGGGTCTTCTTCCAATAAATGTGCCAATTCGTGTTCCGAATCCATCAAAGTGTCACACAACACGGGGTAACCGTCCGAGGCCAACACCAACTCTTGGGTGTTGCGTGGAATGGGAAGCACCAATACTTTGGACGCATTCACCGGGAAGCCGTCAAGGACAGCGTAGCCGAATGGTCCCGCTTCATCGGAGTTCTGAAACGCACATTGGTCTTTCAAATACGGCCAAATCCATTCGCGCACCAAGTCGCGGGTCTGCAATTCGGCGATGGAATGGCCTTTTTGCAGCAAATAGCGCGTGGCATCAGCACGGACTGTGGCCAGCACGGCATCGACCCTTTTGGGGTTCGTATGGGTAACCCCGTTGAAACGGCATAAACAGTCTCCTATCATCCACACTTCGTGTTTCCTGGCGGAGTAAACCGCCATGCTTGCTGTCAGCCGATTTTCCGCATGTCGGGCGGCTTCTTCGCATAATCCGTTTTTTTCATAGAATTTGCGGATGCTTGCCGTGAGTTTGGCCAGGGCATGTGGCATCTCATCCTCCGGAGAAAGCACATTGAGGACGGCATCGGCAAGGATTTCCATGGCCATCCGTCCTGTGGTTTTTCCGTTGAAACGCAGCTGTCCTTTGCTGGTCGATCCGTCGATGACGGCGGCAAAATCAGCGTTTGCCACGATTGCGTCTTCGCACATTTGGTCTTTCTCCGGATGAATCTCCGGGTTTTTGCCCATTTGAAATTGTTCGATGAGCGCGAAAGCCCCTTCCTGACGTGTCGCTTTTTCCGTATCTATCATGTTGTGAATCTGTTCTATTGACTTTTTTCCACGGACATCCTTTTCCAAAAAGTTTTTCCGCCAAGTCCGTCCGGCCGATGCGTTTGAGTTCTGCTTTGATTTTTTGCTGTTCTTCGGGCTTATACCAGAAGAAGAACATCCGTTGTGCCAGTTTTTCTTGCGGCGACCGTGCACTATATACCGGTTCCAGTGTATAGGGATGATAGCCGGTAGCCCAAGTTTCCGTACTGACGGTCATTGGAGTGGGAGTAAAGTCTTGCACCTGTTCCAAGTGGAAGTCCATGGCGCGCGTCAGCACGGCCAACTCGGCCATGTCTTCTTCCGTACATCCGGGGTGGCTGCTGATGAAATAAGGAATGATTTGCTGGCGTAGCCCTGCATCGCGGTTGATGCGCTCGAAAATCTCCTTGAATAATTCGAATTGCCGGAATGGCGGTTTGCGCATCAGGAAGAGGACTTTGTCCGATGTGTGTTCCGGTGCGACTTTTAGCCGCCCGCTTACGTGCCGTGTGATAAGTTCGCGGGTGTATTCGGCATTATGCAGGTTGACTTGTTCGTCTTTGGTGTCGTGCAGGAGAAGGTCGTAGCGCACCCCGCTTCCGATGTAACTCCGCTTGATGCCCGGCATGGAGTCCACGGCTTGGTAGAGTGCGGTCAAAGCCCGGTGGTCTGTGTCCAGATTCGGGCAGATTACGGGGTGTATGCACGATGGACGCTTACATTTTTCGCAGGCTTTCAGGTTTTTACCTTTCATGCCGTACATGTTGGCCGAAGGGCCTCCCAAGTCGGACAAATTACCCTTGAAACCGGGCATTTGGGTGATTTGCTCCACTTCTTTCAGTATGCTTTCCTTGCTGCGGCTCACGATGAACTTTCCTTGATGGGCAGAAATGGTGCAAAACGCGCATCCTCCGAAGCATCCCCGGTGCAAATTCACGGAAAACTTTATCATTTCGTAAGCTGGTATCCGCTTGCCCTTGTATTTCGGGTGGGGTAAACGAGTGTAGGGGAGGTCGAAAGAATGGTCGATTTCCGTTTGTGTCATAGGAGGATATGGCGGATTGACCACCACATAACGTTCTCCCGTCTGTTGGATAATGCGGTTGGCATGAAGCCTATTGCTCTCTTCTTCGATGTGGCGGAAATTTTCGGCTTGCGCTTTCATGTCTTTCACGCATGTCTCATGGGCATGCAAAAATATGTCGCCGGATTGTGTCCCGCGAGGAATTTCCTCCTTGCGATACAATGCCACGGTCTGGGGGATTTCCCCATGCTGCAACACTACTTTGCGAAATGTTTTCATGTTGATGCGCGCCAATCCATGTTCGTCGTAATCCAAATCCTCGTGGCTGTGTTCTATGGCATCCCTTAATTTCCCGGAAATCGCCTTCACGACTTTTTCCCCCATGCCATATACAATCAAATCCGCTTCGCTATCGCACAGAATGCAAGGCCTGAAGCGTTCCTGCCAATAGTCATAATGGGTCAGGCGGCGCAGGGAAGCTTCGATGCCACCGAGAATTACCGGTACGTCGGGATAAAGCTGTTTGAGAATTTGGCTATAAACGATGGTCGGATATTCCGGGCGCAAGTCATGGCGGCCGTCCGGCGAATAGGCATCTTCGCTCCTTAAACGCCTGTTGGCCGTGTATTTGTTGACCATGGAGTCCATACAGCCCGGAGCAACCCCGAACCATAGGCGTGGGCGTCCTAACTTTTTGAAGTCGCGGAAGTCTCCGTGCCAATCAGGTTGGGGAACAATGGCCACGCGGTAGCCCTCGGCTTCCAAGATTCGCCCGATGACAGCCGCGCCAAACGAAGGGTGGTCCACATAGGCATCCGCGCTGAACAAAATAATGTCCGCGCAATCCCATCCCCGCAATTCCATTTCTTTTTTGGTCGTGGGGAGCCAGTCCGTCAACCGATATTCATTCATCCGTGGGTTATCGTTGCGTTTATTCGGCAGGTTCGCTTTCAGGATTGACTTCCCGATGGGTGTTTGCCCAGCCTGCATATAATTTGATTAATTGTTCCAAACCGTATGCTTTCATGTTGTCATGGTATAAAACGTTTTGGCATAAATCCACTAAATCTGTATAGTCCGGATGGATATCAACCAAAGCCCTCACATTCAACCGCAGTTTGCTGAGGACATCTTCGTCCACGATGCCATTGCTGTCTATCAATTGGTTGAAAAGTGAATATTTCCGGATGGTTTCAAGATGGCAGTCGTCAACTTTTATTTGCCGCGAGCCTTTTGCGTTGGCTTGTATTTCGTACATATCCCTAATTTTTTGTAATTGCTTTCTTGCAAAGATAGGGATTTATTTTCGTTTCACATGCTATCTGTCCAGCAAAAATCTCAAGAATGCGTTCATGATTTTGTCGCGGTCGGAAGCATACTTGATGCATTCAAAGGGAAAACCCATCGTGACCACGCGGTAGTCATTTCCAGGGTATGCCACGGCAGCCGGGTAATTGCCAGGGCTATATAATAAGGTGGAGAAAGCGGGTGCGACAGGCATCAGGCAGTCTGCATGGGTCGCGGCATAATGTGTTTCATTAAGTTCCGTGAACAAATGAAGTGATGTGTTCATGCCAACAGCCTGGGTGTACGCGCCTAGCGTAAGAGGTGCGTATGCGTCAACTTTCAATGTGTTGCGGAGAAAGTCAAGGCTTTCTTTATCGCGTTGGTCGCGGGCCACGTATGCCCCGCTTACCAACAAACCACCCCGCATACGGGTGAATTCCCGCAACGCGTTGCATAATGCCGGTGAGAATGTGGGGTAGGGTCGTAAGCTGTAGCGGTCGTTTTTTTGCAGCCCAAGGATTAAGTCCACGATGTTGTAGGCGTTCAGGTCCACGGCTTGTGCTTCTACTGCGGTTCGCGAAGCTGAAGCGAACGAGATGTTGCCGGCAGCGGCTATGGCTTCTCCATGAAGCCTGCTATGGTCAAAAGTGTTTCCTGCGATTAATTTTCCTTCCAATTCGTTTCCGCTGCTGCCCCATGCGTCTTTGGGATTCAAAAGAGTGTTAAAGACGTTTTGTCGTCCGCAGAAACCAGGAGAACGGTAATAAGGAACTCCCGGGTCTAAAGACATGTCGAAGCCACACGTGGAGTCTGTCAATATGGATTGTGGCCCGGCCACACGTTGGAATCCGTCGATAATCAGTACGCTCGCTTTTGCATTTTGGGCTATCATTGCCGATAATTCTTCAGATGGAAGGCTTTCCCCTCCACGGTTTACGGCCGCGACGCGGAACGAATAAATTTGGTTTCTTTCGGCCTTGAGCACCAAATGGGCAGAACGTGTGAATGTGCCGTTGTCGTAGCCGTTATCTCCTTGGCGGGTATATACGATATATCCGTCGGGAGTCGCCGAAGCCTCAAGCGGGTCTTCTTGGGGAGTCCAAGAAAGGATGATTTCTTGGGCTTCTTCGTCAATTTGCGTTTGGAAGCATGTGACGGGAAGGGGTTGGACTTCGTAATCTGTCCCATGCTGACAAGAAGAGTATTCCAATATACCTTTATATATCGCGCGCGCGAGGGTAAACTTGAACGTCGGGTCATGCCCCCACATCATGTCCTTGAAGTTTTGGTGGGACAACATTTCCAAAATCATGGAGGGGACTTGTGGCTCGCGTGTTTCGCTATAGTTCCGGTCAAACATCTGTCGCCTTTTCCACGTCCCGTATGTGCGGGTCAAGTCCTTATCCACATGGATCATGACAATGTCGCACAAGTCCCGTGAAGCCAAGCGCGAAAGTCCGGACGGCAATATCCCATCCCGTCCTCCGGTCGTGTAGATGCCCAACGTGCCTATGAAACCATTTTCATCGGCTATGCCCGCATCGCTATGCAAGGCAACGGAAAGTTCAATGGGAACCTTCAGGCCACTGTCTGCGGGTAGATACGCAGAGCCTCCGGCCAAATAATTCGTCATGAGGGAACGTACATTGATGTCGTCCCCGTAATCGTTCAGTCCTAGTTTGCCTGAATATACGGTATAAGGCATTCCGCTCCATTGCGCATTATAACGGGCACCTTCCAAATAACGCGGGAAACCGCTTACGGCTTCCTGCAACGAATCTCCCCGCGCGATATTTCCCATTCCGCCGCCAAAACGTACTGCGTCTGCCGTGACAGTTCCCCGGTAGTTGCTGAAGTTGCTTAGAGTGACAAAATTATCTTCGGGGGCATCTGCTGCAAAATCGAATGTGCCCAAATAAACCCAAGTGTGTCCTCCCATTTGTTGGTTTACCTTGAAAGTCGTGTTAACACCGCGATGGCGCACGGTATATAGGGCATCCGGTACGCTGGTCGGCAAAGTTGCATAGGAAACATATACGGCATATCTGCCGGATTCAGGAATGTCCGGCGTCCACCGGATTCGGGATTCCTGGTTCTTTTTAGAAACGGCATAGATGCTGCGGAATGTGCCGTCCGTGAAGGGGTTCTCCCCGTCAAGATAAATTGCCTTTCGATGAGAAAATCCGGTACCTCCGTTTTCCCATTTGAATCGTTCTGTCTGCTCTACGTAATTGCCTCCTTGTTCCGGCGTGTCATTGTCCACAATGGTTTCATGGGATTGCCAGTCACGTTCGCGTGGAGAAAACACGTATGCGTCGGCATTTTCCAGCATGGGGATTAAAAAGGGGACAACAATGGTTTGTGTGAACAAGTCTTCCGTTGTGCAATACAAATAAGGTCGTTGCCACGTCCATTCTTTTTCATCATTTTTATAATAGCGTCCATGGCTGGCCCAAATGGACAGGTGCCGTCCTTGTAGCCCTTTCGTCACTGTGTATGGGCGTTGCAAACGTTCCACCCATGGTGCTCCATGGTAGAGCCGTGTTTTTCCCCATCTTTTAGGAAGGACGCCGGTCGTGGCGTGAATCTCAGTAATATCAGTGGCCAAATTTTCAATGGGAATCTCTTTTCCATAAACCGTAACCTTATAGTCCTTATAAGAACGTGGAAGCAGGCTCTTGATTTGTTGGTAAATGCCGTGGACTTTCTCTTTTGAAAGCGATTGTCCTGCAAACATTTCATTGGCAAAAATCTCGATGGTGCGTGATTTGTTGTCGATGTTTACATCTTCTATCCGGCAGCGGTCTTTCTCCGTCGTATAGGAAGTCGCATAGCTTGAAAAATATCCTTCCAATCTTTGCTTTATCGCATTTGCTCCTTTTTGTGCATAGGACACTGTGCATCCTAGAGCAAAAAGGAACATGAAGAAGAGCCTCGGAGCGCGTCTCATGTCAACTTCGTTTTCAAATCTGTCCTGTGGCAAACTTCTCAGGATGCCGTCCGGTGAAGTTCTTGAAATAACTTTTGATTTCCCTCATTTGCATTTCAATATTGCCATCTGGGACAATGGCTTTTGTACATCGTATGGTTTTGGTAGGATAATCCACCCCGTAAAGCAAAATGGGAATCCTTGCTTTCAGCGCAATATAGTAGAACCCCTTTTTCCATTCTTCTGTCCGTGAGCGTGTGCCTTCTGGTGTCACGCACAAATGAAACGTGGAACGTTGGCGGGCAATTTCCGCTAATTGGTCTGTCATGTGCGTTTTCTTGTTGCGGAACACGGGAATTCCACCTAGTTTCCGCATTATCGTCCCCAATGGCCCCCAAAACCATTCTTTCTTCATCAGGAAGTCGCATCTGAAGCCGCAAGCACGGCTGTACAACAGCCCCAAAATGAAATCGAAATTACTGGTATGCGGTGCCAAGGCAATGACGTATTTGTCCCCTCTTGGAATGGTGACATCGGTTTTCCAGCCCATTACATGATAAAGCAGGAAACCACAAAATCGGCTAAGCATTTAACAGCGTTCGTTGATTGCGTTGATGATGTCTTTTACCTGTTCGTTGAATTCCTTTTGCAATTGTGCATAAAATTTCTTTGCGTTCCCCGGCTCTGTGTGGCTGATCCTGCATACGAATTCATCACGCAATGCCAATATTTTGGCCAAGATGCTGTCCACATCTTCTTGCTTCACATCCTTCTTATAGAGGCTCAAAGTTATGCATTCAGCAAGCAATTCACTGCTGATGTAGTTGATATTCTTTTTTAAATTTCTGCGATTTGCCATAGTCTGATATTGTTGGTTTGTATTCTCGTTTGCACAAAGATAATAAAAGAAGCGGATAAAATGAAATTTTAAAGGCTAAAATCGTATATTTGCATTTGTTTAAACTTATGGTATATGTTATTTCGGCTTTTTGTGTTCCTTATAATGTGTGTCTGGAGCTGCGCTCGGATGCAGGCGCAGCCTATGGTGTTGACAGAATTGCCGACGCAAGGACAATTGCCAGTGGCTCATATCCACCGTGTGCTTCAGGACGCGGAAGGATATATGTGGTATGCCACGGAAGGCGGCGGGCTTTGCCGTGATGATGGCTATCGGATAGAAGTTTTTCGTTCAACACCACAGTCACCAGGATTATTGGCCAGCAACACGGTTACGTGTTTGGCCGAAGACCTTTGTCAACGTATATGGTTCGGAACAGAAGCGGGATTGTATGTGTTGGATAAGGCTGATTATCAGGTGCGGTTTTTTGAGCCTGAAGGGATTTCATTTGCCGATAAAAGAGTGGACGCGCTTCGTGTGGCAACCGACGGGACGATTTGGGTTTCGGCCCAAAGGCAAATCTTTCATCTTTCACCTCTTGGACACATTTTGGGACATTATGACTCTGTGTGGGACGGACAACCTGTCTCTGTGTCTGATTTTTATGAAGACCGCCATGGGGCGTTATGGGTGTTGCAGTGGAAGGGGGGGCTGTTGCGTTATGATGTGGCGGCAAACAGCATGCAACCATGCCTTTGGAATTGTGACGCATTTCCTTGCCAAATGGTGGAAGGTAGCCAGGCAGGAGAATATTGGGTGGCTACTTGGGGAAAGGGAGTTGTGCGTTACACGCGGAATGATGGTGTTTGCGTTCAACCATGCACATATGCCGACACTGCGCAAAGTCCTCATAAAGCATTAGTGTTAGGACTCTTGTTTGATGACAGGAGGGGGATTTTGTGGGTTGTGGCAATGGACGACCTGTACGTTTATGGATTCGCGGACGGACAATTGGTTCCACGCGATGCATCCGGCTTTTTGCCGGAGGGGAAAAAGATATTGGATCGTCCTGTGGAGGACAAATGGCAGAACATTTGGGTTCCGGGATATTCTCCGCATACCTTTATTATATCTTCTCACATAAATCGGATTCGGAGGGACGGGGTGAAAGCCATGACGGATTTGACCGGCTATCCGGTGATGGTGGACCGGATAGTGGCCGACGGAGGCTTTTATTGGATTTGGCAAGGGCGCACGGGATTGTCTTTGTACGACCCGGCTGCGGGAAGGATGGCCATGGCTTCGGACATGCCGGGCGAGCTCGCCCGTGTGCCTATTCGCAAGTGCATTGAGAAATGTGTCAGGAAAAGGGGCATTTGGACATGTTCCGGAGAGCGTGTCCTCCGTTTATGGCATGAAGGCATGATGATATGCATGGAGGAAATAGTGCGCGTGGAAAAGGGTGGACAGGTGAATGCCTTATGCGATGATGGAAACGGTGCGTTGTGGGTTGGTGCGGGAGGATCGTTGTACCGGTATGATGAGAGGAGCGGGGAAATGCGGCACGTGTTTTCGGACAAAGGGGCGGTTCGCAACATCGTGCAGGCTCCAGACGGGACTGTTTATGCGGTGTGTGCAGATGGCTTGATGCATGTGGGAAAGGGCATGCGTTGTGAAGAGATTGCCAGGGGGACTGACTATACAGTTGCAGGCGTGGCAGCCAATGGCAATGTTTATGTGGGGGCTTCGTTTGGGCATGTTTATGTGTATAATCCGTTGAAACGGGAATTTCGTGTAGAAGAAAACGCAGGAAACCGGAACGGGGATGCTGTGAAATCGCTTGCCGTTGACGGCTTGGGGCATGTGTGGGTGTTGACAGACCAATATGTGAAAGAATACAATCCGGCAAACGGTTCTTTCTGTTTGCTAAGAAACTCAGACGCGGAAATAGGTATGGACTATTTCCACACGGTTTGCCAAGTGGGCGACAGCGTGTGTGTCGGTGGCATAGGGGCTTTTTGCATGATTGGGCCTTCTTTGGAATTGGATAAGGCTGCGCAATCGGTGAAGCCTTTGGTTTCGACTTATTCCGTGAATGGGGAACGGCATTTTGTAGGTGCCGGGACGGGACGCATTGAGATTCCGCCCGGTAAGAATGTGTTGGATTTGTCTTTCTCCACGTTGGATCATCTGCACACCCGCCAAATCAATTATGCTTATCGTTTAAAAGGCAAGAAGACTGATTGGGTCTATCTTCCATCGGGGACGAATACGGTCAGCTTGGCACATTTGCCGGCCGGAGATTATGTGGTGGAAGTAATGGCCACCGACATGCACGGCTGTTGGGGAGAGCCTATTGAATGCCTCACTGTATGTAAGTTGCCTTTTTGGCATGAGACATGGTGGGCACGTTTGTTGTTTGTATTGGTCGCGGCATATTTGGCAGGCATGGGGGTGCGGACTTATTTCACTCGGATGAAAAAGAAGCAACAAGAGCAGTTGGAACGCCAGCTGACACAAATGAAATTCCGTTTTTTCACGAATGTCAGCCACGAATTGCGAACCCCATTAACTTTGATAATTACCCCGTTGGAACATTTGATGGAGACAATCCGCGATGAACGGCTTGTGTCCCGTTTGCATCCGATTTATCTTCATGCCTGCGAGCTGATGGAACTGATTAACCATTTGTTGGATTTCCGGAAACTGGAGACTGCAGCGGAAAAGCTATACCTGTTGAATGGTGACATTGTTGAATTTGTACGTACCACATGCGAGGCATTCCATCCATTGGCCGAGAGCCGTAATATAGCTTTCCGGTGCGAGACTCTTGAAGAATGTTTTTTCATGAATTTCGACAGGGATAAGATTCATCGTGTGCTTTATAATTTGCTGGGAAACGCATTTAAGTTTACTCCAACAGGCGGGAATATTGAAGTCAGGGCCGGATTGGCGGAGGATGGCGATGCCTTTTTCGTAGAGGTGAAAGACGATGGCAGTGGAATTGCCGCCAAAGATTTGCCTGAAATTTTTAACCGTTATTTCCAGTCAAAGAACGGGGCTGCGGAGGGAGGAAGCGGAATAGGATTGTATCTTGTAAAGGCATACGTGGAGATGCATGGCGGGCGCGTAGAGGCCGATAGCAAAGAAGGCGAAGGGGCTGTGTTCAAGGTTTTTCTGCCGACAAATTTGACACAGGAAGTGTCTTATGAAGAGAAAGGGGCAGGAGAACTGTCGCTTTTGACAAACCAATCCCGAAAGGGAGCACGCAAAGCCCTGTTGGTGGTGGAGGACAACGCAGATTTGCGTAGTTTCCTTGTCCGTTCGTTAGCTGATGAATACGATGTCCATGAGGCGGCAAATGGGATAGAGGCAGAAACGGAAATCCGCGTCCATGGTGCCGAAGTGGTGGTGAGTGATGTGCGGATGCCCGGCATGGACGGGTTTGAATTCTGCCGTCGTTTGAAGCAAGATGTGCGCACATCGCATATCTTCGTGATTCTGCTTTCTGCATACGGACAAGATGCGGAACGCCTGGAAGGTTATGAGGCAGGGGCGGATTGTTACCTGACGAAGCCCTTCAACATGAATATTCTGCGTAACCGCATCCGGCATTTCTTTGAATTGCAGGATCGCAGGAAAAAGATGTTTCTCTCCGCAACTGAGTTTAGTGCGAAAGACATCGCACCGACGAAAATGGACGAGGTTTTCTTGGGGAAGGCTGCCGATTGCGTGGAAACGCATCTTGACGATTTGGCCTACAGCGTGGAACAGTTTAGCCGTGACATGTGCATGAGCCGCATGAACCTTTACCGCAAACTGCAGTCGCTCACCGGGCAAACACCGAGCGAATTTGTCCGTGCCATCCGGTTGAAAAAGGGTGCGCAAATGCTTGCTTCCGGAATACCTACAGTGGCCGAGGTTGCCGACCGCGTGGGATTTTCCACTCCCAGTTATTTCAGCAAATGCTTTAAGGAGATGTTTGGCGTGTTGCCTACGCAGTATAAGGGGTGACAAACTCCGGTTAACTTGGATGAAAAAAGCGGTTTGTTACATTTGTGGCATTAATTTGTTACGTGGTTGCGCGTCTGTTATCCCCCTTATTCCTAATTTTGCCATGTCATTAAAAACGTCTAAAGTCTAAAATAAATGAGAAAAGGAATCAAATTGTTTTTTGTATGCGGTTTGGCCGCATGGAGCCTCCAAGGCGGGGCGCAGTCGTTTACTTGGTATTCCAGCACGGAAGGTGGCACGTGGAAAACCTCTGTAGTGAAAATGGGCAAAAAGGCGGCCGAAGCCAATGTTACGGTGGAAAAGGACGCAAAGCCCATTGTGGAGTTCCAAGATTGGGGTGCCACGTTCAATGAGTTGGATTGGGATGCATTGGGCATTCTGACTCGTGACGAGCAGGACGAAATCCTGCACAATGTGTTTTCGCCCGAAGGCGATTTGCGCATCACGCGTGGGCGCATTTCCATGAATGCCAACGACTATGCCCGCTCTTGGTACAGTTGCGACGAAGTGGCCGGCGACCTGGAACTGCGGTATTTCAACATTGACCGCGACAAACAGACAATCATCCCGTTTATCCGTGCTGCCCAAAAGTATAATCCCGGCTTGACGTTTTGGGTTTCTCCATGGTGCCCGCCAAGCTGGATGAAAATCACTGGTGACTATCCCGTGTTGAGCAGTCCTTTCAATAATATGCCCAAGCAGATGGACTACATCCTTTATGGCAACGTGGGCGGCAAAGTGGATCCGGACGAGATGAAACTTACAGGCGAGCGCAAGGGCAAGTTTCCGCGCCAACTGGCCACGACGGACTATTTCATCCAAGATCCCCGTTACCTGCAGGCATACGCCAACATGTTCTGCAAGTTCATTGACGCCTACAAGGAACAGGGCGTGGATATCGACATGGTGATATACCAAAACGAGGCTTACAGCTACACGCCGTATCCTGGCTGTGCATGGACTGCCGAGGGCACCATCCGTTTTAACCGAGACTATTTGGGACCGACGTTGAAAGAGAAGCATCCGGAAGTGAAGTTATATTTGGGCACCTTCAACACTAACCGTGTGGATCACGTACAGAAAATCGCCTCCGACAAGGGCTTACAGCAGTTTGTCAGCGGCATGGCGTTCCAATGGGAAGGCCGGGAGTCCCTTCCGGTTTTGCGCAAGGAGCATCCGGAATGGAACTATATGTGTTCGGAAAGCGAATGCGGATGGGGCAGCTTCGACTGGAAGGCCGGCGAACACACGTTTGAATTGATGAACCACTATCTGGGCAACGGCTGCAACGAGTACACCTTTTGGAATTTCATCCTGAAGGACAACGGGGAAAGCCCTTGGGGATGGAAGCAGAACGCTCTCATCCGCGTGGACAGCAAGGCCCGCAAGTTTACCTACACGCCGGAATATTATGCGGTGAAGCATTATAGCCATTTCATTGGAAAAGGAACGGAAATCGTCGGCTATAAGGGGCAGGGGGAAGACCTGATGCCCGTCCTCGTGGGCCGCACGGCGGAGGGGAAATATGTCGTGGTGGCCGGGAACTTCAAAGACACGTCCAGCCAGCTGGCCGTGCAGATTGAAGGGAAAACCCTCCAAGCGGAGCTTCAGCCGCATTCATACAACACGTTCGTGATGAAATGAGGCGGGGGAGGGGGTGGCCTCATGCGTTTTTTGGGAAGGCTCCCTCACTTTCTAAAAGATACTAGCTTCCGAAAAAGAGGATATACTTACTTGGCCAAGTAAGATAACTGACTTGGGCAAATAAGATACTTCTTTTTTGGACGGAGATTGGACCGGCGGGACGGATTGTTCCGCCGGCTTTTTTTGCGGCTTTCCCGCCCCACGATGTGGCGATGGGTTCCCGCAGTTCCTTTTTCGTCCTTGCGGGGAAGTATTTATGGATGGGAGAGGCGTTTTTTTCGATGTGAACTTTCCCATTACGGCAAAAAACATTAATTTTGTGTGCGAAAAAAATTTTTTCAGTCATATAAAACCAAAGAACATGGAAAAAAGTGCATTGCAAATTGCAAGAGCGGCTTATCAGCCCAAGTTGCCGAAAGGCTTGCAGGGAAATGTGTGCGTGAAAGAAGGCGCACCCACACAGTCTGTGGCCGACCAGGAAGAAATCAAGAAGTTGTTCCCGAATACATACGGGATGCCACTGATTGAATTTGTTCCGGGCGAAGCCAAAGCATACGCTCCTTTCAACGTGGGAGTCATCCTTTCAGGCGGTCAAGCTCCCGGCGGCCACAACGTGATTTGTGGCTTGTTTGACGGCATCAAACGTCTGAACCCCGAAAGCAAGCTTTACGGCTTCATCTTGGGTCCTGGCGGATTGGTGGATCACAATTATATGGAGTTGACGGCAGACATCATTGACGAATACCGCAACACGGGTGGTTTCGACATGATTGGTTCCGGCCGTACAAAGTTGGAGAAAGAGGAACAGTTTGAAAAGGGGCTTGAAATCATCAAGGAGCTGAACATCAAAGCCGTGGTTATCATTGGCGGCGACGACTCGAACACCAATGCTTGCGTGTTGGCCGAATATTATGCGGCAAAGAAGTGCGGCGTACAGGTGATTGGCTGTCCGAAAACCATTGACGGCGACTTGAAGAACGACCAAATCGAGACTTCTTTCGGTTTCGACACGGCTTGCAAGACTTATTCCGAGGTGATTGGCAACATCCAGCGCGATGCTAACTCTGCCCGCAAATACTGGCATTTCATCAAACTGATGGGACGTTCGGCTTCGCACATCGCCCTTGAATGCGCATTGCAATGCCAGCCCAACATCTGCCTTGTTTCTGAAGAAGTGGAGGCCAAGAACCAGACGCTGGATGACATTGTGACCTATATAGCCCAAGCCGTAGCCGATCGTGCTGCCGACGGCAACAATTTCGGTTCAGTGTTGGTGCCCGAAGGCCTGATTGAGTTCATTCCGGCCGTGAAGAAGCTGATTGCGGAATTGAACGACCTCTTGGCCACTCCGGAAGGGGCAGCCGTTCCAAAGGCAGAACAACGCACTTGGATTTTGGGCAAGTTGTCGGCCGAGAACAAGGCTGTATATGAGTCTCTTCCCGTAGGCGTAGCCGCTCAATTGACGATGGAACGCGACCCGCATGGAAATGTACAAGTTTCATTGATTGAAACCGAGAAGTTGTTGGCCGAAATGGTGGGCAACAAGTTGGCAGAATGGAAGAAAGAAGGCAAGTTCGTCGGCAAGTTTGCTTCCTTGCACCATTTCTTCGGCTATGAAGGACGTTGCGCGGCTCCGTCGAACTACGATGCAGATTATTGCTATGCGCTGGGTACGAGCGCAGCCATGTTGATTGCCAATGACAAGACCGGTTACATGGCTATCGTGAAGAACACCACGGCACCGGCTTCGGAATGGGTGGCTGGCGGTGTGCCCATCACGATGATGATGAACATGGAGAAGCGCAACGGCGAAATGAAGCCTGTAATCAAGAAGGCTTTGGTTCGCTTGGACGGTGCTCCTTTCAAGGAGTTCGTGGCCAACCGCGACCGTTGGGCGCGCGAAACATGCTTTGTTTATCCCGGCCCGATTCAATATTTCGGCCCGAGCGAAGTGTGCGACCAGCCGACAAAGACTTTGCAATTGGAACAAGCAGGCAAATAACCGCATATTGAATACAGTCAAGTCCCTTCGCTTCGGCGGGGGGACTTTATCTTTGCATGGATACCAAGGAAAGAAAAGTTTCAGGAGGAACCACATCGCCTAATTCCCGCACTGTGCGCAAAAAGACGGCTACGCCCTCGGCAAACGGACGCGGAAGGAAGCGTGTTTCTCCTCGTAAGCCTAAGGCAAAAGCCAAAAAGGCGGCGAAAGGGAAGCTTGACAAATGGCTTTTCTTCAAACGTTGGCCTGCGTGGACGATATGGTGCGGGGCGTTGTTGCTCGGGGCTGCATACGTTCTTTTCTTTTATTATTTTTTCGTGGGGCCTTCATCGCTTCGTTGGAAAGCCATTTACGGGGATCCGATATATCCTGAAGGATTTGACATACACGGCATAGACGTGTCGCATTATCAGGAAGACATAGATTGGGAAGTCGTGCGCAATGCCAGTTTGGACACGGCACCGGTAAGTTTCGTGTTCATCAAGGCTACAGAGGGGGTATCCCTATTGGACGAAAACTTTAACCTGAACTTTTATGAAGCGAAGCAAAATGGTTTGATTCGAGGGGCTTATCATTTCTTTATCCCCAATATAGACGCGAGGGCACAAGCTAGATTCTTTCTGAAACAAGTCCATTTGGAACCGGGAGACCTGCCTCCTGTGCTTGATGTGGAAAAGGCCGGCGACTTGACTGTGCCGCAGTTGCAAAAGGCAGTGAAGACATGGCTGGACATGGTAGAGGCAGAATATGGAGTGAAACCTATTATTTATACCGGCTACAAGTTTAAGTTGCACTATCTGAATGCCCCTGTTTTTGACGCCTATCCGTATTGGATAGCCCATTACTATGTGGAAAAACTGGCCTATAAAGGTGAATGGGCTTTTTGGCAACACACCGATTGTGGGGAAGTAGATGGCATCCGGGGAGATGTGGATTGCAACATTTTCAACGGGTCGTATGAAGAACTGGTGGATTTGACCATCAAAGAACAGGATGAGCCCACAGGGCTGGGAAGCGACACTTTGCTGTAAGGTGGCTTGAGTCGCGCAAGCAGTACTTATTTTGCCAACACAGTATATGTTACTTTTGAAACAACAGGCTTGCCCAACGTTCGTTTTCCGTGTGGTTCACAAAATTCAGTCCCAGGGATTCCGCTCTTTCAGTCAGCATGGGGATATCTTCCGAATAGAATCCACTGAGTATGATTTGACCTTTGGAAGCCAAAACTGAAGAGAAAGCAGGGAGGTCGTTCCATAAAATATTCCGGTTGATATTGGCCAAGACCAAGCTGAAAAGCCCTCTTCCCTGCAACAGTGCGGCATCGCCTTCCATCACGTCTATGTTTCCAACGTGGTTTAATGCCATATTTTGCAATGTGTTGCGCACACTCCAAGAGTCAATGTCGTATGCAAAGACATTTGATGCACCTTTCATGGCACAGAAAATGCCCAAAATGCCTGTTCCGCAACCTGCATCAAGCACTCTTTTCCCGGTTAAGTCCATGTCGGCCAATCGACGCAGAATCATTCCGGTCGTTTGGTGCTGCCCGGTGCCGAAAGCCTGATGTGGTTCTATCAAGATTTGGTATTTGGCGGTTGGCAGGCCGGTTTGTCCGGGTTGGTGGATACAGACCTTGTCGCCGATGCACACCGGGGCGAATCCTTGCTTTTCCCATTCTTCGTTCCAGTTTCTGTCTTCGGCTTCCCTCACAGCGTACGTTATCCGCACTGCCGGCATGGGAAAATCCGAAAGGATGTTATCCAACACATCTTTTTGGAAACATGCATGTTGCACGTAGCCTTTCATCCCGCTTCCGGTGGAGACAAAGCTTTCCAGTCCGGCCTGAGCTGCCAACGCGGCTAACAAGTCGGTTGCATCTTCGTCGTGTGGCGTAAGAGTGAAATCCAATTCCAAGTATTTCATTTTATTTATTTTAGGGCACGTATGCCGATTCTTCTGCAAAAATAGCAAAAAAAGCGTTATTATCGAACTTTTCCGGCGCAAATGGCCTTGCCTGTATAGGGAGAAAAAAGTATATTTGCATATTAAAGGATAGGAGGAATGGACATGAAATATAAGATGTTGTTGGCTACAGCCATGGCGATTGCCTCATTCTCCGGTTATGCCCAAGTGGATGACATGTATTTTGTTCCCCAAAAGGAAGAACCGAAGAAGGCTTCCACGGTAGTGGTCACGTATGAAACGCAACATGACGGGTCGGAGGCTGGCAACGATGTGTGGACAGCAGGAGAAGAACCGGTATATGCAACAGGAGAGGTGCGGGATGTGGATGAATATAATCGCAGGGGAGTTTGGGCTGATGATTCATTGGCTGTCGAAGACAGCACGGAAATGGCGGGTCTGCCAGATTCAGGAGATGATTACGAATGCTCTAAACGCATCTTGCGCTTTTGCACTCCGACCATTGGCGTGGCTGTGAGCAGCCCGCTGTATTGGGATTTGTGCTACGGCCCCAATGCCATTTATTGGGATGTGTATGATGACGGCGTGTATGCGTACGCTTTCCCGAGTAGTTGGAGCACATTCTATTGGGGATATTCATGGGGATGGCCATATTATTCTTATTGGGGATGGGGAGGCTCGTGGTATGCCGGATGGTATGACCCGTGGTATTGGCGTCCGTATTGGCATTATCCGCATTGGGGACACCCTGGCCCTGTACACCCGGGACGTCCGTTGGCTAGACCGAGCCTGACGCACAGGGAACACAGCACATTGGCACGGGGCAGCGCACGGCGTGGCGGCACGACCTATTCACGTACGCGCACGGCACGTAACAATAATGGCGCGACATGGAGACGGAATTCGTCCGGCAATACGACGTTCCGACCGACTCGTTCGGGCACGACCATAAGGCAACCTGCCCGCAACAACCGTTCGACTTACAGGCCGTCTTCGTCGTCGTCAACCCGTAGCAGTGGTAGCAGCTTCACACCATCCTCTTCGAGGAGTTCATTCAGCCCGTCGTTCAGTTCGCCAAGCCGGGGCGGGGGAGGCTTCTCCCCGTCGCGCAGCGGGGGCGCACGAGGCCGCAGATGAGAGAAGATTGAGTAGGAATCATTAAAAGGGAAGAATCATGAAACGGAGATATTTAATGTTTGCAGGCGCATGGATGGCATGCATGGTTTCCATGGCACAAACACCTTATATGAATGAAAACTACATGCCGACCGACCTGATTGGCTCGGCGCGTTATGTGGGCATGGGCGGCGCATTGGGCGCATTGGGTGCCGACCTTTCCGCTGGTTCGGCCAACCCGGCTGCGCTCGGACTCTATCGTCGGAGTGATGCCTCTTTGTCGTTCAGTGTGTTGACACAAGGCGAAAAGCCTGACCTGAATGTGGACAAGGCACACATGTCGTTCGACCAAATGGGGTTCGTGGTCAGTATTCCCATCATGGGAAAGGCCGTGAAGTTTGTCAACTTCGGGGCAAATTACCAAAAGAGGGCTAACTTCAACAACGCCTTCATCGCAGACAACATGCAATTGGGCGGATTGTCGCAAACACAGCAGATGGCCGACATCTTGAACAACACGCAATATTCCACGCCATTGGCCGATTTGATGTACAATGCCTGTCTTGTCAATCCGGTTTATATTCGGGATGGCCAAAACAACGTGCAGGTGGATGCGGACAATCTCCCGATGTATGATTATTATAATGCGTTGGAGTCGGATTGGAACAACTATGACCGGGTGACAGAAGGCGGTATTGCGGGTTATGACTTCAATGTGTCCATGAACATCAAGGACCGCGTGTATTTGGGATTCACTTTGGGGGTGAACGATGTGGATTATTATAGTTACAGCACTTATCGGGAGTTTGGAACCGTCAGTAACGGGACAGTCTCCATCCCCGACGTGGAAAATTACACCTTATATAATACGCAACACGTGAGTGGCTATGGTGTCAATGTGAAGTTGGGGGCTATTGTTCGTCCTATTGCCAACTCTCCTTTCCGTATAGGATTGGCCGTGGAGACACCGACCTTCTACCATTTGGAGTCTTACACGTCCTATAGCATTGACTCGCCTTTGTATGAAGATGAAAATTATGACGTCGTCTTGGATCAAGACGGGGCAGGGAACTTTGTTTATACCAACTACCTGCCGGACGTGGATTTGGCTTCACTCCCTCTTAAGATTACCACTCCGTGGAAAGTGCGCGTATCACTGGGACATACCGTGGGAACCTATTTGGCTTTGGGCGCGGAATATGAATATGCCAATTATGGCAAGACCAAGCAAGGATATGACGATGTGAATTACGACGCATGGGGATATTCCTATGGGAGCACGGTGCATGACCCCGACATGGATGCCATGCACAAATCCACATTGCGTGGAAGCCATTCTTTCAAGTTCGGCATGGAAATGAACCTTACGGATAATGTGGCATTCCGTTTGGGGTATAATTATTATTCCAGCATGTTCAAGAAAGGTGCTACGCTTGACCAAACCGGAGAGTCTCCCGCATTCGGCTATCAGACAACGACGGATTACATGAACAAAGGAGATGTGAACATATTTACTGCCGGATTGGGCTGGCGCGGCCGGCACTTTTATGCTGACGTGGCTTATAAATACCGTATGCAGTCGGGCGACTTCTATGCGTTTGACGACACTTATCTCAACAGGCAACTCACACCGATAGATGTGAAACTGGACACGCACCAAGTGTTTTTCAGCATCGGCTATAAATTTTAGAGCCTGTTTAAATTTTGCTCGGGTCTATTTTGAGAATTGTTTGTGAGAATGTTTTTCTGATTTTATAAGGAGGATAGCGGGCTATCTGACGCATAAAATCGGGGAAACAGGCCGGAAACAAACTCAAAAGAGACCTGACATATCACCTTATTGGAAAATTTGAACAGGCTCTTAGTGGGGAAACGCATCTGCAAAAAAGATACGGAATATTTTGGCGTTTCGCAAAATATTGCTACCTTTGCACCGTTGAAAGGGGCATTAGCTCATCTGGCTAGAGCGTTTGACTGGCAGTCAAAAGGTGGCAGGTTCGAGTCCTGTATGCTCCACTAACCCTACTGATTATCAGTAGGGTTTTTCTTTTAGGGGCTAAAATAGGGACTTAATATGGAGGAACTGTGGGGCAGTAGAAATTTAGTGGGGATAGCCATACAGCTTAGCGATTCTGAACAGGAAAAACTTTTTGTCCACGACTCCATGCAGGTTAGCCCTGAATAGTTTGATTTTGGCATTGAATGACTCGGCAGCCGCGTTTGATGCCCTGTTGTTATAGAAGTTCAGGATTTCATCATAATGCTCATAGAACGTTGCGGCAATGACGTTGAACTGCTTCATCCTGGACTCGTCCACTTTGTTGTACCATCTGGCCATGCTCAGCCGTGCGGCGTCCTTGATGGTATTCTTTGAGAATATCATCCTTAATGAGTGGGACAGTCCATAAGCCATTTTGATGTCAGGATACTCCTCGAAAAGGATTTTAGGGCGTAGTAGAAATTTAATGGGGATTTATAGTCAAAGAGAAATGGTTTGCGAATTGCACAAACGGAAATTGAGAGTTAGAAGTGATTCCAACTCTTCTTTTTGTGTGGCTTTTGGGAACACGAGAGTTTCAGGCACTTGAAACTGGGCGTTTCAGGCTTTGAAACTGGGTGTTTCAGGCTCTGAAACTTTCATGCTGTGAGGCGGGGGTGTCTAGTCCTTTCTGAATCCATACCTATTATATATACGCGTGCGCGTGAGATGGATATTCCCGTGCTCAAACTTTGTGGACAGAGATAGGTTAAATAATATAAAACAGCTGAATTTTGTGCCCTGATACCTATTATTGGTTACTAAATTAATGTTATTTTTGCAGCGATTTGTAATACAGAGTTTGCAAAATGGCGCAAATGATCACACATCGTGGTACTGTGGAAAGCGTAAACGGAAAACATGTGAGCGTACGCATCACGCAACCGGCAGCTTGTTCGGCTTGTTCGGCCCGGAGATTGTGTAATTCCTCTGAAAACAAAGAAAAGCGGATTGATGTGACCTGTGCGGATGCGGCTTCTTTTTCCAAAGGCGAAGAGGTCATGTTGACCGGCAATTTGAGCTTAGGCCTTCAGGCGGTTTTATTGGCCTACGTCGTCCCTTTGGTCTTGCTGGTGGCGGTGTTGTTCGTGTCGATTGATGCATTGGGCAGCGAACCGGGAGCCGCTTTGGCGGCCATTGCCACATTGGCCATATATTATGGTGTCCTTTATTTCGTGCGAGACAAATTGGCAAGGAAATTTTCATTTACCATTAAACATATAAAAGAAATACTATGAATGTGATTTGGATTGCAGTAATCATCTTGGGTGCGGTCGGCCTAGTGTCTTCCGTGGTGCTCTATGCGGCTTCCAAGAAGTTTGCTGTCGTGGAGGACGAACGTATCGGAAAAGTGGCCGAAGTGTTGCCGCAGGCTAATTGCGGTGGTTGCGGTTATCCCGGTTGTTCGGGATTTGCCGCAGCTTGTGTGAAGGCGGCAGACGGCGGTTCATTGGAAGGCAAGTTGTGCCCGGTAGGCGGACAGCCGGTAATGGAAAAAGTGGCAGGCATTTTGGGACTTTCGGCAGGAGCGTCTGTGCCTAAAGTGGCTGTGGTGCGGTGTAACGGTACTTGTGAAAACCGTCCGCGAGTGGTAGAATACGTTGGTGTGCGCAGTTGCCGTGTGCAGTTATTGGCGGGCACTGGTGAAACGGCTTGTGCCTTCGGCTGCCTTGGAGGTGGTGATTGCGTGGCTGCCTGCCAATTTGGGGCATTGTCCATCAATCCAAATACCGGGTTGCCGGAAGTCGATGAAGATTTGTGTACGGCCTGTGGCGCATGTGTGAAGACATGTCCGCGCAAGGTGATTGAACTCCGTCCGAAGGGACCGAAGAACCGCCGGATGGTCGTGAAGTGTGTGAACCGCGACAAGGGTGCCGTGGCCAACAAGGTGTGCAAAGCTTCGTGCATCGGTTGTGGCAAGTGCGTGAAGGTGTGTGCCTTTGATGCCATCACGGTGAACAACAATCTGGCTTATATCGACCCGGAGAAGTGCAAGCTTTGCCGCAAATGTGAGGAAGCTTGTCCGAAGGGTGCCATCCATGCCATCAACTTCCCGCAGCGCAAGCCGAAAGCCGAAGCTGCCCCGAAACAGGAGGCCGCAGCAGGCGCAACTGTGGCACAGGAAAAGAAAGAAGCATAATCATGAACTTTAAATAAAACTACAGATATCGTGAAAACGTTTAAGATAGGTGGAATTCATCCATCTGAAAACAAACTGTCCGCGAAGAGTCCCATCCGTCAGGCCGGACTGCCCAAACAAGCTGTCATCTCGCTTTACCAACACATCGGGGCTCCGGCCAAACCGGTGGTGGCCAAAGGTGACGAAGTGAAAGTGGGCATGCTGATTGCGGAAGCGGATGGTTTCGTATCGGTTCCCATACATTCTTCTGTTTCCGGAAAAGTGAACAAGATTGATGCTATCGTGGACGCAAGCGGTTATCGCCGTCCTGCCATTTTCATTGACGTGGAAGGCGATGAATGGGAAGAGGGCATTGACCGTTCGGAAGACTTGGTCACATTGGCGCAACATCCTGAGCTGACTGCGGAAGAGATTGTCGGGAAAATCAAGGCGGCCGGCATCGTGGGCATGGGCGGCGCCACGTTTCCTTGCCATGTGAAGTTGTCGCCTCCTAAAGGCACAAAAGCCGAATGTGTGATTATCAATGCGGTGGAATGTGAGCCATATCTGACAGCCGACCATCGCCTGATGTTGGAAAAACCCGACGAGATACTTGTGGGCACAGAACTGATTATGAAAGCCGTAGGTGTGGAAAAAGGGTATATTGGCATAGAAAGCAACAAGCCGGATGCCATCGCCTTGCTTACGGAACGGGCGAAGCAGCATCCCCACATCGAAATTGTGCCATTGAAAGTGAAATATCCGCAAGGCGGAGAGAAACAACTGATAGCTGCTGTCATGGAACGCGAAGTGCCAGCACCGCCAGCTCTTCCAATCCATGTGGGTGCGGTGGTGCAGAATGTGGGGACGACGTTTGCCATTTATGAGGCTGTAATGAAGAACAAGCCGCTTTTCGAACGGGTTATCACCGTGACGGGAAAAGATGTGCACCAGCCTTCCAACCTGTTGGCCCGCATTGGTACGCCAATGAGTCAGTTGATAGACGAATGCGGCGGTTTGCCGGAAGACACAGGCAAGGTTATTGGCGGCGGCCCGATGATGGGTAAGGCCTTGATGCATCTTGACGTGCCGGTGTGCAAGGGATCTTCAGGCTTGCTTCTGTTGGGTGAACGCGAAGCAAGGCGCAAGGCTCCACAACCTTGCATCCGTTGTGCGAAATGTGTGAGCGCATGTCCGATGGGACTTGAACCTTACTTGCTGGCCACGGCTTCTGCGCTCCGCAAGTGGGACGTGGCGGAAGAAAACGGCATCACTTCCTGCATCGAATGCGGGTCGTGCCAGTTCACTTGTCCTTCAGCCCGCCCGATATTGGACAATGTCCGTATGGGTAAAACAACCGTAATGGCCTTGATTCGGGCCCGTAATGCAAAATAAATAAGAAAAGAATATGGCTAAGAAATTGATTGTGTCGCTGTCGCCGCATGTCCATACGCGGGACAGTGTGCAAAGAAATATGTATGGCGTATGCATAGCCTTAATACCCGCGCTGCTGACTTCTTTGTACTTCTTTGGCATCGGGGCTGCAGTAGTGCTGGCCACTTCCGTGGCCTCATGTGTGTTGTTCGAATGGGCGATTGCGAAGTTTATCTTGAAGAAAGAGGAAGTGACAGTGACCGACGGCTCGGCCGTACTCACGGGTTTGTTATTGGGTTTCAACTTGCCTTCCAATCTGCCGATATGGATTATCATCATCGGTGCGTTGGTGGCCATTGGTGTCGGCAAGATGACGTTTGGCGGTTTAGGTTGCAATCCGTTTAATCCGGCACTGGTCGGACGTGCGTTCCTGCTGGTGTCTTTCCCCGTGCAAATGACCACATGGCCGGTGCCGGGACAATTGGGTAGTTATTTGGATGCCGAGACGGCTGCCACCCCGTTGGCGGTGATGAAGAATGCCATCAAGGCCGGCGATGCTTCCATCTTGGAACAACTTCCGGACTCCATAGACCTTTTGGTGGGACAGACCGGAGGTTGCCTGGGTGAAGTCAGTGCTTTGGCGCTGTTGATAGGTTTGGCCTACATGTTGGCACGGCGCATTATCACGTGGCATATACCTGTTTCCATCTTGGCTACGGTGTTCGTTTTGTCTGGGTTGTTGCATTTGTCCAATCCGATTTATGCATCTCCGGTTACAGTTTTGCTCACTGGCGGCATGATGTTGGGTGCATGTTTCA
Organism: uncultured Paraprevotella sp.; assembly: GCA_944321565.1. Taxonomy (GTDB): domain Bacteria; phylum Bacteroidota; class Bacteroidia; order Bacteroidales; family Bacteroidaceae; genus Paraprevotella. The sequence continues at coordinate 63,989 of CALULT010000009.1, forward strand.
TGGCGACAGATTATGTGACCTCGCCCATGACGGCAAAGGGACAAATCATCTATGGCGTAGCCATCGGTTTCCTGACAGTGGTGATCCGCACCTTTGGCGCTTATCCGGAAGGCATGTCGTTCGCCATACTGATTATGAATGCCTTCACGCCGTTAATCAACACGTATTGCAAACCTAAAAGATTCGGGGAGGTGGTGAAAAAATGAAAAAGCTGGAATCTTCTTTAAAGAATATGGCCTTGGTGCTGACGGCCATATCTGTGGTTGCCGGAGGTGCGTTGGCTTACGTCAACAAGGTGACCGAAGGCCCCATTGCGGAAATCAATGCCAAGAACCTGCAAGACGGCATCAAGAAAGTCATTTTGGGTAACCAAGGTGGCGATTTGCAGGTGGAAGAACCTGTGGAGGTAGATGGATATACTTTATATAAGACCGACCGTGGCACGGCGGTCAAAGCCGTGACCAACGGTTTTGGCGGGCCGCTCGAGGTATTGGTTGGTTTTGATGACGCGGGTAACATTCTAGGCTACACCATATTGGCCACAGTGGAAACTCCTGGTTTGGGCGTGAAAGCCGACACGTGGTTCCAAAAAGGCGGGAAAGGTGATATCATCGGAAAGAATCCCGGCCAAAAGGAATTGCTCGTGACGAAAGATGGGGGCGACATTGATGCCATCACGGCTTCAACAATTACCAGCCGTGCATTCTTGAACGCAGTGAATCAAGCTTATAAGGCATTCAAGGGAAACAGCGATGCCATGACAGGAGCCAGTGCACAAGCTGGAAAGTCTAACCAATAAAAGAGGGGAGGAACGATTATGAATAATTTCAAAGTGTTGATGAATGGCATCATCAAGGAGAATCCTACGTTTGTGTTACTGTTAGGTATGTGTCCCACGTTGGGGACGACCTCTTCCGCGCTGAACGGCATGTCGATGGGATTGGCCACGACGTTTGTGCTTTTTTGTTCCAATGTGGTAATCTCTTTGCTCAAGAATCTGATTCCCGACATGGTGCGGATTCCTGCCTTCATTGTGGTCATCGCTTCTTTTGTGACGGCCTTGCAAATGTGCATGCAGGCTTTTGTGCCCGACATTTATGCCACGCTGGGCTTGTTCATCCCCCTCATCGTGGTGAACTGCATCATCCTCGGACGTGCAGAAGCTTTTGCCAGCAAGAACAAGGTGGTTCCCTCCTTCTTTGACGGGCTGGGCATGGGCTTGGGCTTTACGATTGCCCTGACCTTGCTGGGCGCAGTGCGTGAGATTTTGGGTACAGGTAAGATTTTCGGCATCGAATTGTGGGCTGAAGACTACGGCATGTTGATGTTCGTCCTGGCTCCTGGCGCATTCATCGTTTTGGGCTACTTGATTGCCATCGTGAATAAGTTCAAAAAAGCATAAACTTTAGATAGAGGAGAACAATATGGAAACATTTTATCAATATCTCATCGTTTTCATTACGGCCATCTTTGTGAACAACGTGGTGTTGTCGCAAATCCTGGGCATTTGCCCGTTCCTTGGTGTGTCCAAGAAGATTGACACGGCGTTGGGCATGTCCGCAGCTGTGGCTTTCGTACTGGTCTTGGCCACTTTGGTCACCTATTTGTTGCAATATTATGTGCTGAATCCGTGCGGGTTGGCTTATCTGCAGACCATCGCATTTATCTTGGTGATTGCGGCATTGGTACAGATGGTGGAAATCATTCTGAAAAAGGTTTCGCCTGCGCTTTACCAAGCCTTGGGCGTTTATCTACCTTTGATTACGACAAACTGTGCCGTGCTGGGTGTGGCCATCCTGGTCATCCAGAAGGATTTCGACCTGCTAATGGGTATATGGTATGCCTTGAGCACGGCTTTGGGCTTCGGTCTTGCCTTGACGGTTTTTGCGGGCATCCGCGAACAACTCAGCATGGTTGCCATTCCAAAGGGAATGCAGGGCATGAGCATCGCCCTCATCACCGCCGGACTGCTTTCCATGGCTTTCATGGGCTTCAGCGGGGTTGACAATGGTTTGAAGACATTTTTCGGGCTATAAAAAAGTTGAAGGCGGGGACGGGTGTGTGGAAGCCTGTCCCCGCGCTTCAATACCGTTGATATCTATCGGACAAGGCGGACAAGGATTTCATACAGGATTCTTGTCCGCTTCCCTTTTTCTCATTGAAGTGATTTAAACTTATTTCATTCTCTTAAAATCGTATCAAAATGTTAAAGCACAGCGTACAAATTGGATTGTTC
>CALULT010000010.1 GCA_944321565.1 uncultured Paraprevotella sp.
TTGGCTGATGGCCTGTTCCAAAGCCTGCATGGTGATGGCGGCGCGCAATGTGTCGGCAAGCGCCCAACCAATAATCTGTCTTTTCCTGATTTCACTAGACACTTTTTTGTTTATAAACTGACTCAAGTTTCGAATTTAGAAATTAGGCCGTTTGGGCGTATGCTCTGAGGGCGGCCAATCCCTTGCCGTTTTCAACGGCCTGCATTGTCAACTCATCGGAATCCGCATCGATAAGTTTCAGCTACTACACCACGACTTCCACTATAATCTCCTACTTACTTTGTCGAGGTTGTGCCCCCTTACGACCTTGTTTATCCACGCCTTTGTGGAATTAAAAATTTCTACGTGAAATGCGAATCTTTCGGCCAAAAACATTATCTTTGCTTTATGGAGATTCATCCGTCCACACGGGAGTGGATGATTGTAATATTAACCTTTTAAATGTATCCATTATGAAAAGACTTATTACGCTGACATTTGCTGTTTTCGCAATTTCCGAGCTGCAAGCGCAACTTAAAATGTATTCCAACGGAAATGTGGGCATTCAATCCTCTGCCGTCCCCGAGGCCTCCTTGGTCGTGGGAGGGGATGCCAGTCACACAGGGAAGGGATTTAAAAGTTACGTCAAGGCCAACCATTACTTGTTCCATGCAAGACGCGAAGGTGCCTATACTAACTCGGAGCCTTGGCTCGTGGCTTGTGAAGGCAATAATTTTGTGGACGGGATAAACTTTTACATTGGAACAAAAGGATGTGCCTTTTATGACAACCCTGTATCACGAGGACGGGCATGGGGCGTCATAGGCGAAGCCGGAAATGCCACCTCCGGTTTTAACTATGCCGTGCATGGCAATCTGAAGGGAAGTCAATACGGGGCATCCATCTTGGGAACATTGGACGATTTGGACATTTGTGTTCCAGGACGTTATGTAGGTTATTTCATGGGCGATGTCCGCGCAACGGGAAATATTTATGGCACGGTGCTGACCCCTTCGGCATCTAGTTCCGTCTCGATGGGACGCTCGGCGGTGATGCCCTTGTCGGTGGAAAGCGATGGTGCGAACAACATGTCGGTGGGAGAGAAATTCTCACGCTTGACGGCTGTGCAGTACAACCTGTCTGAACCTCAAATGGCCCAGACTTTTGCTGCGGCGGGCGACACGGCAATGGCTGCCGTCCCGCATTCCGTGACAGACGCGCAGGCTTTGGAGAAGACGCACTATGGCTTGGATGCCGAGGTGCTGAAGGAAGTCTATCCGGATTTAGTGTATGAAAGCCAGGAGGGCGACCTTTGCATCAACTATACGGAAATGATTCCGTTGCTGGTGCAGTATGTCAACGAACTGCGCGCACAGGTCATTTCTTTGCAAGGGACGCAGGTATATAACGTGCGCAACCAAAGCGAAGAGAAGAGGAGCGGGAACGATATGTTGGACATGCCCTTGCTGGAACAAAACGACCCGAACCCGTTCACGCAAACAACCGTGGTGCGCTACACATTGCCGGAGAGTGTGCAATCCGCCTTTTTGTATATTTATGACCTGAACGGGACGCAAATCAACCAAAAAACGTTGGAGGGGCGCGGCAAATCTTCCGTGACGCTCGAAGCCGGAAGTCTGGCTCCCGGAATGTACTTGTATGCCCTCATTGCCGACGGCAAAGTCATCGACACTAAACGGATGATCATCACCAAGTAGGGCGGCCGGACATAATGGCCGTTCCCTGCGACGTCCGGATGGCAAAAACTCCTCCGCCTTGTAGGGGAGAGAACTCGAAGAGCCGGAGGGGTTCCACATACACAAAAGTTACTTTTCAGTAGGTACACATGTGGACGTGAGCCTCCTCTATCTCTTCGGTGTTTGTCTCCCTGCGAGGCGAGACTGTTTGGCGATATGCGGAATATTGTATTTAGATTCTGACAAATTATTAAAAATAAGCTATGAAAAAGATATTATTTTCACTCTTGTGTACAATGGTTATGTTGTGCAGGCTGCAAGCCCAAAACGCCGAAACCCATGTGGCGGTATATGCCGGCGGGGCACCCTTGGAAACGTTGCTGACGGAGGCACAGAAACAGTCCGTGACATATTTGGAAATCACCGGAGGAAGTTTGTCGGACGAGGATTATGCCTTCTTGCGCGACAGTTTGTTGGAACAACTCGACACGTTGGACCTGCGCCATGCGGAGATTGACACCATACCTGCGGATGCTTTGGGCGAGATGAACCTCTATCTGATTTTGCCGGAAGTGATAGAATGCATCGGGGACTATGCCTTTACGGGAGAATGCGAAGTGACCGGAAACTTCCCTTTTTTGGGGGAATTTAAACTCGCATATAGTGCCAAGCCGGATTTTATTATAAGCTCTACTAACCCGAAACTTTCTTATGTGCAAAACAAAACTACGGCTTTAATATGTTCCAAAGACGAAGACACGGTTTTCTTTTTCAGATATAGAAATCCCATGTTGTCGCAAGAAGAACTAATCATACCTAAAGGCACAAAAATTATCAATGCATCTGCTTATAGAGGAGAAAGTTTGTATCTAACAAACAATATTGTACTACCGGAAAGCCTTGATTCTATTGGAGATTATGCCTTCTCTGACATTTTCCCGGAAATAATGACGGGACGTAGCACAAAAGGGGAATATCAAAACGGTGGCAGCTACAACATCGGTTCTGTGGTTTGCGAAGCCAAAACGCCACCGAATTTTGGTAAAATTGGAACAGGAAATTTCATTGGAGACTATTGCTATCTTTACGTTCCTGAAGAAAGTCTTGAGGAGTATAAAAGAGCTAATGGATGGAAACGATTCATGGAAGTACGAAGCCTTAAAAATATAATCAATTCTATTACAGAGATTCCAAGCAGACATCGAATAGAACTGACCGTTCTTCCTGAGAAATACATTCTCGCATTTCCACAAGATGTGAAACACATCAAATTATATGACACACAGGGGCGTATGCTGTCTGACATTCCCATCAAAGGAAAAACAATAGCCATCAATAGAATGAACTTGCTAAAACCATTTGCAATTACACACATATATTTTGCAGACGGCACAACCGAAACAGTCAAACTAATACCCTAAAGATTATGAAACGAAGAGTAGTTCTAATATTGCTGGCATGGGTCGCGTGTGCGCCCTTCCGAGCACAAATCGGCGGACACGTCGAAGTGAAAGTGGACGAACTGTCTTTTACCCGGCAGGACGGTTATGACGTCATCCGTTGGAGCGGCGGGACGGACAAGACGCAGGAAGTCGGAGCTCCAGAAATTCCCGTCATCTTCAAAACATACGTGGTGCCTTTGGAGGCACAGGTAACCGGAGTGGAGGTTTCATCATCCAACCGAATGGCCGTGGAAGGGAACTTTAAACCAACATATAATCTAACCTGCTAAAAATGAAAAGATATGAAAAAGATATTATTTTCAGTCCTGTGCACAATGATTGTGTTGTGCAGGCTGCAAGCCCAAAACGCCGAAACCCATGTGGCGGTACTTGCCGGCGAAGTACCCTTGGAAACATTGCTGACGGAGATGCAGAAACAGTCCGTGACATATTTGGAAATCACCGGAGGAACTTTGTCGGACAAGGATTATGCCTTCTTGCGCGACAGCTTGTTGGAACAACTCGACACGTTGGACCTGCGCCATGCGGAGATTGACACCATACCTGCGGATGCTTTGGGCGAAATGAACCTCTATCTGATTTTGCCGGAAGTGATAGAATGCATCGGGGACTATGCCTTTACGGGAGAATGCGAAGTGACCGGAAACTTCCCCTATATGGGAAAATATAAAAATTCCCCCTATGACAAACCTTTAATGCAAGCAAGTAAAGACCACCCCAAACTAGTTAATGTAGAAGAACTCTGTTACTTTGCGGTTTATTCCAAAGATGGAAATACACTTTATTATCTAAAACCGAAAGACGAATTCGCTTATTGGGGAGGTGAATTGGAGATACTGCCAAATACGCGAATTATAGCACCAACAGCTATACGGAACGAATTGGTGCCTATGGAGGCAAACAATTTAATATTGCCAGAAAGCCTAGATTCCATTGGAGACTACGCATTTGATGTCACCCCAGATTTTATAACGGGCTATACTAATAAGAAGACTCATTATCCAAGCGGGGGAAATCGTGGCAGAGGAGGCATAGTATGTGAAGCCAAGAATCCTCCCAAATTTGGAATGCTCGGCAACTCTTTTTGGTTGAAATTCTGCTATTTGTATGTTCCAAAACCTAGTCTTGAGGCTTACAAAGCCGCTCCGGGATGGAAACTTGCACAAAAAATAGATACGATAGAGAACCTTTTGAAGGGAGCCCAAAGTATATCATCCGTTCCTGGAGAGGGGGCAACATATGTTTCCATCACATCAACGGATGAAAACTACATCTTGTCTTTTTCAAAAGAACCCTTGCAGATGGATTTGTTTTCGGCAGACGGAAGCTTGCTCTCTTCCCAGATGGTTTCTTCCATGATGGTCACACTGCCTAAAACAAACCTAAAAAAAACATTAACCATAGCCCATGTCCGTTTTGCGGACGGGACGAATGAAACAGTCAAACTAATGCCATAATAATTATGAAACGAATAATACCTTTAATATGTCTGCTCTTGGCGGGATATCTGCCTGTCCGCGCCCAAATAGGCGGAATGGTCGAAGTGAATGTGAATGAATTGTATTTTTCCAAACAGGACAGTTACGATATGATTCGTTGGACTGGAGGAAATGACAAAATTCGTCAGGTTGGTGCTCCAGAACTTCCCGTTATCTTCAAAACTTACGTGGTGCCTTTGGAGGCACAGGTAACCGGGGTGGAAGTTTCATCATCCAACCGGATGGCCGTGGAAGGGAACTTTAAACTAACATATAATCTAACCCGCTAAAAATGAAAAGCTATGAAAAAGATGTTATTTTCAGTCTTGTGCACAATGATTGTGTTGTGCAGGCTGCAAGCCCAAAACGCCGAAACCCATGTGACGGTATATGCCGGCGGGGCACCCTTGGAAACGTTGCTGACGGAGGCGCAGAAACAATCGGTGAAACATTTGACGATTATCGGGACATTGCAAGATATGGATTATATCTTTTTGCGGGAGAATTTGTATCCACAGTTGGATACACTGGACTTACGAGAAGTGAATGTTGATACGTTGCCGAATATAAGAGTTGAAGATTATTCGCCGAAACCAAACTATAACAAAGTCCATCTTGTTTTACCTATGAATATTGAATATATAGGAGCAAATTTCTTATATCAATTTTCTCGTTGTTATAGTTTGGAGGTGACTGGGAATTTTCCGGAATTCGGAGAAAGTGTTTACAGTATTCCGCAGTCTGGTGAAGTGAAAGTCTCATTGAGTGATGATAACTTTTCTTATATAACAAAGACATTCAATTTTTTCGATGAATGGATTTCAGAAACCTATTCTTCAATATATTCATTAAATGAAGATACCCTTTATTACATGAACATGCCTGTGGACGGGAACTATGTCATAAAGGAAGGTACAAAAGTCATTCATGGAACTGCATTTAGGAACCTTGGCTTTCCAACGTTTACGCTTATATTTCCTGCAACTCTGGATTCTATTGGAGACTATGCGTTTGAGCACACGGAATGTCCTGTTCCGACGAGTTATATTACTGGGGTCGGTGCATTGATTCTATGTTATGCGGTAGAACCTCCGAAATTAGGGAAAGATGTTTTTAAAAATAGTGTATTAGGATCATCTATTTTATATGTACATGAGGCAAGTATCGAAAAATACAAAAATGCTAAAGATTGGAATCAAGCAGTGGAAATTCGTGCCATAGAAGAGATTGGAGCGCCGCCAAGTCGGATTTCTACACAAGTACAAAAGAAAAAAATATCTATCAAGGCTATGCCAAATTCTTATGAACTGAATTTTGGTCAAGAGCCACTCTATATGGAGATGTACAGCACGAATGGGATATTGCTTACCAAGCGGTCTGTGGGCTCATCCACATTGTCTATCGACCGGAACCAATTAGTGTCTCCTTTTATCATTATGCTTGTTCGTTTTGCAGACGGCACAACCGAAACAGTCAAACTAATACCATAAAGATTATGAAACGAAGAATAGTTCTAATATTGCTGGCATGGGTCGCGTGTGCGCCCTTCCGAGCACAAATAGGCGGACACGTCGAAGTGGAAGTGGACGAACTGTCTTTTACCCGGCTGGACGGTTATGACATCATCCGTTGGAGCGGCGGGACGGACAAGACGCCGGAAATCGGAGCTCCGGAGCTTCCCGTTATCTTCAAAACATACGTGGTGCCTTTGGAGGCACAGGTAACCGGAGTGGAAGTTTCATCATCCAACCGAATGGCCGTGGAAGGGGACTTTAAACTAACATATAATCTAACCTGCTAAAAATGAAAAGCTATGAAAAAGATGTTGTTATTAATCTTGTGCACAATGGTTATGTTGTGCTGGCTGCAAGCCCAGAACGCCGAAACCCATGTGACGGTATATGCCGGCGGGGCACCCTTGGAAACGTTGCTGACGGAAGCACAGAAACAGTCCGTGACATATTTGGAAATCACCGGAGGGACTTTGTCGGACAAGGACTATGTCTTCTTGCGCGACAGTTTGTTGGAACAACTCGACACGTTGGACCTGCGCCATGCGGAGATTGACACCATACCTACGGACGCTTTGGGCGAAATGAACCTCTATCTGATTTTGCCGGAAGTGATAGAATGCATCGGGGACTATGCCTTTACGGGAGAATGCGAAGTGACCGGAAACTTCCCCTATATGGGAGAATATAAAAATTCCCCCTATGACAAACCTTTAATGCAAGCAAGTAAAGACCACCCCAAACTAGTTGATGTAGAGGAACTCTGTTACTTTGCGGTTTATTCCAAAGACGGAAATACACTTTATTATCTAAAACCGAAAGAATATGTTTATTGGGGAGAAGATGTGATAATACAAACGGGTACACGGGTTATTGCTCCAACAGCTATAAGAAATATGGATTTTCCTATAGAAATAATTAATTTGGTATTACCGGAAAGCATAGATTCCATCGGAGATTATGCTCTTGATATAAGACCGAATTTTATGACAGGGTATAGTAGAAATAGGCGATATCCGAGTGGGGGATACTATGGTTACGGAAGTGTAATATGTGAAGCCAAAGATCCTCCCAAATTGGGTGAGTTGGGAGAGAATTTTTGGGTAGCACGTTCTAATCTATATGTCCCAAAGGCAAGCCTAGAGGCTTATAAAGATGCACCGGGATGGAATCTGGCAAGAGAAATCCTTTCAATAGAAAAACTCCTGGGAGTGGATGTTCCTTCTCTACGCAAAAAAGATGAAACAGCCATCTCCGTTACTTCCACTACGGAAAGTTACATTCTGACTCTTTCTAAGAAACCTTTGCAGATGAATTTGTTGAATGTGGACGGGCGTGTCTTTGATGTGCAGACAGTATATTCCACAAAGATTATGCTCTCCAAGAAGCTTTTGCAAAATCCCATGACTTTAATACAAATCCGTTTTGCAGACGGCACAACCGAAACAGTCAAACTAATACCTTAAAGATTATGAAACGAAGAATAGTTCTAATATTGCTGGCATGGGTCGCGTGTGCGCCCTTCCGAGCACAAATAGGCGGACACGTCGAAGTGGAAGTGGACGAACTGTCTTTTACTCAGCAGGACGGTTATGACATCATCCGGTGGAGCGGTGGAACGGACAAGACGCAGGAAGTCGGAGCTCCAGAACTTCCCGTTATCTTCAAAACATACGTGGTGCCTTTGGAGGCACAGGTAACCGGAGTGGAGGTTTCATCATCCAACCGAATGGCCGTGGAAGGGAACTTTAAACTAACATATAATCTAACCTGCTAAAAATGAAAAGATATGAAAAAGATATTATTTTCACTCTTGTGTACAATGGTTATGTTGTGCAGGCTGCAAGCCCAGAACGCCGAAACCCATGTGACGGTACTTGCCGGCGAAGCGCCCTTGGAAACGTTGCTGACGGAGGCGCAAAAACAGTCCGTGACATATTTGGAAATCACCGGAGGAACTTTGTCGGACGAAGACTATGCCTTCTTGCGCGACAGCTTGTTGGAACAGCTTGACACGTTGGACCTGCGCCATGCGGAGATTGACACCATACCTGACTATGCTTTCGACCGCTACTTGCCGGAGACTCTTTGTTTCATATTACCTGAAGACATTCAATATGTAGGAAACAGTGCTTTCTCAACCACCAATTGGTACACTTTAGTCATAACAGGAAATTATCCTATTTTTGGGGAGAGGCTAGAAACATACATAAACCATATTCATATTGAAGCGAGTGATGACAACAAATATTGTAAAAATGTCATCCAAGAGAATGAATACCCCTATTTATCCGTTTATTCGCGAGATGAAGAAATTCTCTATTTTATTAATGCACAATATGGGGTCTTTGAAGTCAAAAGCGGCACAAAACAGATTCATAGTTCTGCGTTTCAAGGAATCGTCCTTGCGTATCAGTGTACTTTGGTGTTTCCTTCATCTATAGACAGTATAGGAGATTACGCATTCAAAAGTACAGGTATAAATATGCCAACAGGAAGCTATTCCAGAAATTATAACTTTCCTTTTAAGGATGGATGTGCCAGCCGTATAATCTGTGAAAGCGAAAATCCGCCTTCATTGGGAAAGGACGTATTTTATAACAGTTTTTATTATGATGAAGCCTGCCTTTATGTGCCAAAGAAAAGTCTTGAAACATACCGTAACACCCCAGGGTGGAATGAAGCAAAAAAAATCCGCGCCATAGAAGACATAGGCAAGGGAAGCTCCATCTTTGGTGGCAAAAAAACATCGCGGTTGGCCGTGCAAATAGATGGTGGTATTTATACGATAAACTCATCCTGTGAAATTCAGTCAGTATCTTGCTATGACACCGCAGGACGTTTGTTGCCCATTCAGACAGGAAAGGATGCCCAATCATTTACGATGAGGAAAGCAAACATTACAAAACCTTACATACTGGTTCGTGTTCGTTTTGCAGACGGCACAACCGAAACAGTCAAACTAATACCCTAAAGATTATGAAACGAAGAATAGTTCTAATATTGCTGGCATGGGTCGCGTGTGCGCCCTTCCGAGCACAAATCGGCGGACACGTCGAAGTGGAAGTGGACGAACTGTCTTTTACCCAGCAGGACGGTTATGACGTCATTCGTTGGAGCGGTGGAACGGACAAGACGCAGGAAGTCGGAGCTCCGGAGCTTCCCGTCATCTTCAAAACATACGTGGTGCCTTTGGAGGCACAGATAACCGAAGTGGAAGTTTCATCATCCGACCGGATGGCCGTGGAAGGGAACTTTACGCCCTATCCCGTGCAACCGGCGGTACCAACAGACGGAACCCACGAAGTCCAGTTCACGCAACCGAAAGTTTCCATTTATCAAGGAACGGAGGTCTATCCGCAAGCAAAAGCGCAAATCGTGGCAGACTACAATGAAATGGGATACCATTTGGTCACCGTGCAACTCAATCCGGTGGAATTCGATCCGGTTTCGCGGAAACTATTCGTCAGCCGTTTGGATTTCACATTGCAATACGAAATGACCGCAAGCAATGCCGTACACCCCCTGCAACAGACTACGCGCCGCGCTAATATCATCAAAAAGGCCATCCGCGCCATGGTGGACAACCCGGAAGACGTGGACGGCTTCATGAACCGCAAAGTGGAATTGGTTGGAATGGCAATGCCGGACGCGCAAACTCTCGCTGCGTCTTCTTCCTTGACAATCAACGTAATCCAAGAGCAGATTCCGGACTACATCATCATTACCAACAATGCGCTGAAAGGTGAATTCCAGCGTCTCGCCGACTGGAAAACGCAAAAGGGAGTGCCGACGTTAATCAAAGACATTGAAAGCATTGGAGAGGAATATCAGGGTTCGGATCTAGCAGAGAAAATACATGCTTATTTGCAGGAATGCTATCGCAAGTGGGGAGCCGGGCTGTTCGTGTTGCTGGGTGGGGATGTGAATATCATACCGGCAAGATGTTATATTTACTCAAATGCAGAATATCCATCCGATGCTTATTATACAGACCTAGAATGCGATTGGAATGCCAACAAAAATCACATTTACAAAGAGCCCAATGATGGCATGAATATGGATCGGCTTTGCTATTTGGGACGCGCATCCGTAGAGAATAAGCAAGAAGCTAATGCCTTTATCAATAAGGTGCTCTTGTACGAGAAAATGGCGAATGCAAATACAAGCTATTTGATGAATCACTTGGCAGTTTCCGCTTATATTTCGAAAAATGAAACCACAGGATGGCTTTATTATGGCGGACAAGAGGATATTGATGACTATCTTTCCTCTCATTTCCAAGTCCACAAATGGTATTTGTTTGACCATTACAATTGCGATTGCTCCTTTCATAATCCAACCAAAAAGTTTGATTGCGGGGAAGAATTAAATAGGGAACATTTCCTTTCCGCCCTCCAAGACGGAGGAAATTCCGGATTGGGGCATTTCCATATCGTCTATCACATGGATCATTGCAACCCGCGCAACATGGCGGCTTCTTCCATAGACAAGCATGAATACGTTTATATCCAAGACGTAGAAAACCTGAGGAACGAAGACTACCCTTTCATTATGATTTCCGGAGGATGCAAACCCGCAAAATTCGATGAAGATTGCATAGCGGAACATTTCCTGACGAATCCTTATGGCGGCGCGGTGGCATTTATTGGTAATGCAAATATTGGTTATGCGGATGAGCATAACCAATATCGAATTTTTTTAACTGCATTGTATAATGAACAGATTCGTTATTTAGGAATTCTTTTTAATCGAATGATTAATAAAGATACTAAATATGACCTTCATGACTATTACCGCCTCCATCTTTTAGGCGACCCTGAAATGCCGATATGGTCTGCCGTGCCACAAACCTTGCAAGTGAACGTGTCCCCCACGCAAATGGAGTCCGGCACAAACAACATCATGGTGCAAGTCGCCAACCTGCCGGCTGGGGAAGAAGCCACGGTCTGCCTCATGAAGGACGCGGAGGCATATACTGTGGTGACCGTGAACGACACGCGGCCGCATAGTTTCAGCTTCAGCCCGAAGACAGCAGGAGAAATAACCGTGACCGTGACGGCTCGCAACTTTCTGCCATTTGAAAAAGCGGTACCGGTGTCGGTAAACCATGGCAATTTGCTTTCCATCGGACAAATCAATGGATTTGATGGATACGTGTTGGCAGGAACAGAACGGGAATTCGACATCGTGCTAAGAAACAACGGGCAAACGGCAGCAGGGAACGTGACGGCCACTTTGTCCTCGTCCTCCCCTTATGTGACGGTCACCCAGGGGACGGTGAACTACGGCACAATAAGTGCCGGGCAGTCCAAGACCGGGACAGGAAAATTCAAAGTACAAATCTCCGCAGACGCGCCAGAAACGGGGCGCAACGAATGGAACGCCCCTTGCTTCTACCTGACGATGGAAAAGGACGGGACGGAGACAACGGACGTGGACACGTTCAAAGTGGATGTGAAGCACTACAAGTACAGAATTGCCCGCCTCGCCCTTGCTTCGGGTGCCACCCTGAAACCGGGCGGGCAGATTACGATGAACCTGTACTCGGAGAATCTGGGGGATGCGGCTTCATCAGCTCCGCATTGGAAGGTTACGCCGCTAGAACCGGCAAAAGCGACGGTAGTCCAAACCACCGCTTCCACTTGCATTTGCACCCTTACGGAAGATTATGAAGCCGGCAGCCGTCTGCCAATCAAAGTACAGCTCTATGTAGGCGACATGCTGCAAGACGAAGTGACTTGGAACGTGGCGGAAAAAGCCGTGCCGGTGGACTTGTCGAAATTGGTGTCCGAACTGGATGCCGAAGCCATTTCTTTCCATTGGGACAAAATGGGAGGGGAAGACAAATACAATGTTTACCGCAGCACCTCGGAGGCCGGACCTTACCTCAAACTCAACTCTCTTCCGCTGGAAACCAGGTATTACAAGGACGAAGGACTGCAACCCTTGACCACTTACTATTACAAGTTCTCCACACTGACGCAGGGAATGGTGGAAAGCAACCTGTCTCCAGCCCTACGCACATGGACGACCTATCCGGCCATGGACATGTTCCCGCTCTCCATGGGGATGAGCCTGCACTATGCCTGCGAGACGCACACGGCCGATTTCGACTACGACGGGCAAAAGGAAATCTTCCTTACGGGATATACGGATGAAGGGACGGAAGCGCTCTTGGTCGCCATCCGGCCGGACGGCACGGAACCTTACGACCTGGACGGAAACGTCACTTCATACAGCGGATATGCGGAAATCCCATTCCGCACGGACGCAACCCCAGTGGTGGCCGACCTCTTGGGCAACGGTGAGCCGTGCATTATCGTGCCCACGAGGAACAGCAATGGGGACAATTACGTCATCTGCTACTCCTCGTTGGACAAGGATGGGGACAAGCTGCCGGACAAACTGTGGGAAACTTCCATCGGGAATATGCCTTCTTATCGCAGTGTGGTGGTCACAGACATAGACATGCCGGACGGGAAAGGCGAAAAGGAAATCATCCTGCGGGGAGAAAATGGCAATGCCCCGGTCATCGTGCTGGATGCTTACGGGAAAGAAAAGATGCGCACCGCGAACACTGTGGGCAGTTTTTACGGTGTTCCGGCCGTGGCCGACCTTGATGGTGACGGTTACAAGGAAATCATCTGCGGAACCGAAGCCGGGCAAGTGTACGTGTGGCGGCACAACGGCAGCACTTACCTCCGTTCGCCCTTCTTCTCCCACGCGGGAGAGAAACTGAACTGCTCCCCCACGGTCTGCGACCTGGACGGCGACGGCAAGAAGGAAATCCTCATCACGACAAGGACCACGACCTTGAGCTACATCTATGCCATCAAGCAGGACGGCACCTGCGTGGGGAACTTCGACCGCGAGGCGGCGCAGCCCGTTTCCATTCCTTATACGGATGCGTCGGGTAGCGGAATCGAGCATCCCGTCAGTGTGGGCGACATCAATGGCGACGGCGACTTGGAGGTAGTCGCCATCGGGCACGAATGCGTAAGGGCATGGACGCATACGGGTACGTTGATTTTCGACCGTGCCATCCCCGGCCTGTGCCCGGACAAGGAATGGGCCATCAACCTGACGTGTCCCCTGTTGGCCGACGTGGACGGCGACGGTGACATTGACATCGTGTTCCATCAGGACAATCTGATTTACGCCCTGCACCACGACGGGACAGACGTGAAAGGCTTCCCGTTGTCTGCGCCGGCCAATATCAGCAACGGGATTTGTGTGTCGGACATGGACGGCGACGGGAAAAACGAGATTGTTTCCGCAGACGACAGCGGCAACATCTGCGCTTGGAAGACAGACGGGAAATCCACTGCCATCGAATGGGGACGCGCCCGCTTCGACACGGGATTCACCGGAGAATACATCCCGCATTATGAAGACCCGAAAGTGGTCACCACATCCACGGAATGGGGCGGAGGACAGTTCAACAACGACCTCATCATACGCGGCGGCACGTTTAAAATCCCGGCCGGGAAGACCTTGCTGATGCGCGAGGGGTGCCGGATTCATGTGCTCGAAGGAGGGACACTGGACGTGGATGGCGGCACGGTGGAAAATGCCGACATCCTGCTGAAACCCGGCAGCGTGTTGAATGTCAAGAACAATGGCTATGTGCTTCTCAACCGACATGGGAAACTCGATGCCGAACAAGGCGCAACCGTCAATGCCTTGTATGGGGAAGTGCGTTAGCCTTTACACAGCGGGACGGCCAGGATTGAAACCTGCGCCGTCCCGTTTTTCAAACCAAGGATAGGAATGCCATGGGCAGACATACTTACTTGCCTAAGTAAGATATCCTCCATTTTGTACCCTTACTCAAAATTCGAATTTAGGAATATTACTCAAAGCCATAAGCACAATTACAAAAACCCCATCAGAGATCCGCAAGTTTTTTTATAAAAAAAGCCGATATGATAGTTGTTTTACTATTAGACCAAACAACGTTGCTATTCCAAAGCTTAGCAGTGTTCCTGCCAGCACATATTCCGTTTTAGCTGTATCTGTTTCTTTAAAGCGGAGTAAAGATTTCGCTGCTACAATAAACCCCACAGCTTCATATTGACCCATCAGGACAAAGACCATTGTAAGTATCCTTTCCAAGTTACCAATTAACGCCCCTGCATTCTTTATACTTAGGCAAGACTCCGCATCGCCAATTTTATACTTGTCTAAAATTAACTTGATAAAAATGTTAGTAGGCTTTAAGCAACATAGAATTGCAAATGCAAATAAAGGGATAGATAAAGTATGAAGAAAATCGATGCTTTGGATTGGCAGACGGGATGTCGGCATATATTGGCATGAAATAAAGCATAAGATTAATATATGTGCAAATTGGTCCGTCAGGAAAGACCATAGCCCCCTGCACATATATGTTTTCATTGTATCAATCACCCAATGTGTGCCTCCTATGATTAGAGCAAAAATTCCAAAATCAGCAAACGGAACAAAAGCCCAAGAAAGTAATCCTACGATAACTGAATGAATATAGAGGAACGGACTTTTGATTTTCAACAGTTCTTTCTGCTTGCAATATTTATCGCTTTGCAGGTAGAAATCTCCAACTATATGAGCCGTCAATAAGCTCAATAATAACCAGCTATTCATACGTTTTCAAAATTTAGTTGTTCAAAATAGCTCAATGCTTCCTCTATACAGTACCATTTGGCCGAAGTCGAGTGTTGGTTTATTCCAGACTGTTTTACGCCCAATATGTCTGCAATTTCCTGCTCGCTTTTAGATAAAAGTTTATAATAAATGACTTCGCTTTGCCGTTTCGTTGCATTATTGAGCAAGGCGTCCGTCAACATACCGACGGTCTGTAAAGCAGGTTTAAGTTGCTTATCAGCCGGTTCTATGAGGAATGTACCGTTTTTGTTAGGAGAACCCATCCCGTCTAATGTCCTGCCTGACAAATAAATAGCCTCTCCATCCATTATGCCGTTTTCCTTATCTACAATACGCATATCACCTATTCCCATAGCCATACGGATTCCATATATTTGGAATAGTTTTTTCTTTTTTGATTCTGAGATAGGGAACGACTTAATGCAACTCTTGATAATTAGAGCAGCCCTAAAGCCGTCCTTAGTTGATGGCAACAGGCACTCCATATAATCCCCTTTTATTAGCCTGCCCCAAAATCCGGGAAATCTCTTTTCAAAAATAGAAAATAAATCTTCTATTCTCTGTTTTAACGCAATGGTTTCCTCTATGCACAAAGATGTGGAAGAAACAATATCGGCAGAAATAGCTGCATACATAGATTGATTCTAATTGATTACTATGAATGCAAAAGTACAAATAATATTTCTACCAGCCAGGGATTTATAAGTTAAATAACTTATAATAGTCAGACATAAGCAATTTGACTTATTATGTAAGCATATAAGGTTAACCTCTTATTTCCCATTATTTATGAGAACCTCCAGCCGCCTACTAATAATCAGAAGTTTCCATTATGATAAGCTGAAAAAGAAATAGGATAAAGTGTGACACTAAAATGGCGCTAAAATTTACAATGCCATCTAATTATATACTCAAGTTTCGGATTTAGAAATTAGGCAGTTTGGGCGTAGCTCTGAGTGCAGCCAACCTCTTGTCGTTCTCAAGAACCTGCATAGTCAGCTCGTCTGAGTCCGCCCCGATAAGTTCTGCTACCACCGCCACGACTTCCACTATAATCCCCCATATTTTCTCGACGACAGTCAGCTCATGAACTCCCATGTATATGTCTTCGAACAGCCCTCAGATGGTGTCGTAGTCAAGCGTCCTCTTTATGGAAGCGAGCATGTTATAGCGTATCATGACCAATGACACATGGGCTATGTGTGCGGAAAAATCGCGTGAAGAGCAGTCGGCGAGCCCGGGCATCCGCTTGCTGTCGGAGAAGAAGACCTCGATGCTCCGGCGCATTGAGTAGATTTCATAGGCGCACATGAATTCGGCATCCAATGATTAAGCGATTTCCAACACCGACTAGCTATTTTTCTGAATTTCCTTATATATCTTTAGCCTAAAGATACAACTTTTTCGAGCACGAAAAGAATCTCGCTTTTTTCCGCCCCCGTTTTTTGCGGTTCGGGATTTTATTGATAACTTGCCGCGCCAAAATTATTGAGTGCACCAAAAGCAAACCATGAAGATATTGCATACTGCCGACCTGCACCTGGGGCAGGTCATTTACCAGAACTACGACCGCACCGACGAACACGACTGCTTTTTCTCCCAGTTGGAGCAATGGTGCAGGGAGGAACGTCCCGACGCCTTGGTCGTGAGCGGCGACGTGTTCGACATACAGCAACCATCGGCCGCGACGTGGAAAAACTTCACCGACCGCTTCGTCCGCCTGCATGAGGCTTCGCCCGGCATGCACATCGTCATCGTCGCGGGAAACCACGACTCCGCCTCCCGCATCCAATCCCACAACGCCGTGTGGAAACTGGCCGACGTGCATCTCGTCGGCATGCCGCCACCGGCCGGCCCAACTGCAGCAGACGGATGGCAAACGCGCTTCGTCGTCAAGTTGCCGGGCGGCTATGTCGTGGCATTGCCTTACATGACCGGGGAGCGCACCGCCACCCTCCAAGCCCTGCTCGACTTTGTAGAGGCTGACAACACGGACAGAAAACCGGTGGTCATGACAGGCCACCTGGCCGTCACCGGATGCGACACGACAGGCCACGATTTCGACATCGGGCACACCAGGACACAAGCCCCCGCCAGCCTCGGTACAGGATACGACTACCTCGCCCTGGGCCACATCCACAAACCGCAGACCATCGGGCACGAACAGGACTGCATGAACCCGGACGTGACCTATCCCGCTCCCGTCATCCGTTACGCGGGAAGTGCCCTGCACGTGAGCTGCGACGAGAATTATCCGCATACGGCCAGCTGCGTGGAAATCGACCGCCATGGCGGGCTGGTGCGCATCCGGCAACTACGCATCCGCGAGCTGCGGCATTTCTACACCCTCCCCTCGCCCGACACTTCGTTCACCTGCGCCGAAGATGCACTGGAAGGCATTCGGCAGTTCGCGGAAGAAAAGGGGAAGGGCTACATCCGCCTGCAAATAGACTGCCGCGCGTCGTTGCCTTCCGACTTCAGCCAAATGGCCTATGCCCTCATCGAACCTTACGGGGACGAGCTGCGCTACAACCCGAAAATCCTGTGGACCGGCACACCGGACACCCCCAGGGAGGAGACCGCAAAGCCCAAATTCGAAGTGGCGGAAATCCAACAAATGACCGACCCCATGCTTTTCATCGAAAAGACCTGGGCACAGTACCCTGAACTTGACTTGGACGAAGTGCGCGAAGCTTTTGTCGAGATAGAGGCGGAAATGAAACGCATGGAGGAAGAAGACAGCACATCCGGCAAAAAGGCCAAAAAGAACTGACACGACAAGCCACACCGTCATGAAAATAAAAAAACTGCATATCAGAAACATCGCGTCCATAGAGCAAGGAGACATTGACTTCGGAAACGGGCTGCGCGACGCCGTGAGCGGCGAAACAGCCCCCCTCTTCCTCATCAGCGGCGACACCGGCGCGGGAAAGACCGTCATCCTGGACTGCATCTCCATGGCTTTGTACAAGAAAACCCCGCGGCTGGACTGCGTAACGAACATCACGAAAAACGACTATGTCAACGCGGAAGGCGAAACGTTGCGGGTGGCCAGCATCGAACAATACACCCGGCTCGGCATCTCGGAACGCGACCCGTCTTACAGCGAAGTGGAATTTGAAGGCAACGACGGCATCATTTACCACGCCCGGCTCACCTTGGGGATGCAACGCTCCCGTAAACAGCTCAAACACCGCTCACCTAAATGGGAAGTGAAAAAAGGAGATGCCGACTGGCTGTCGGGCAACAACGAGGTGGCCGGCATCATCATGCAAGCTGTGGGGCTCAGCTTCGAACAGTTCGGACGCATGGCCATGCTGGCGCAAGGACAATTTGCCACTTTCCTCACCGGCAACAAGTCGGAACGCGAAGCCATCCTGGAACAACTGACCAACACGGAACGCTTCTCCAAATACGGCACGGCCATCAAGAACCTTTTCGACCGGGCAAAAGCCGCATGTGGACAGGTGCAGGCCGAACACGACACAGAAGCGGCGCACATTCTGAAAGACGAAGAGAAACTGGCTCTCCTCGACAATCAAGCAAAGCTGGAAACGAACAAGAAAGAACTGGAAACAAAAGTCCGTCTCAACGAGGAACGGCTTGCCCTTGTCGGTACCATAGAAAAATGCAGAAAAGACATCGCCGCAGCCCTGCAGGCATTGGAGATTTTGGAGAAAACCATGCAGGAAGAGGCGTACAAAGCGGATGCCGCACTCGTCCACGGATGGGACAACACCACCAGCCAACGCCAAGCCTGGACAAAAATGAAAGACGCACAGGAAAAGCGGGACAAGACCCACATGAAAGAACCTGTGCGCCACGCCGCTTTCCAAAGGCTCGCCGCCGACTTGGCGCAACGCGACAACGACATTCTCCTGCTGAACAAGCACATAGAAGACCTTCGGCAATGGCTGGACAAGCATAAGGATTGGGAGGGGATTTACGGCAAAGCGGGCGAAATCATCCAAAAAATCCGCCAATATGACGAAGTCAGGAAAGGACTGCAAAGCCTGTCCTGCAAAATCCAGGCCGAAGCTTTGAAAACTTCAGTCCTGAAAGACGAAGCGGAAAGAACCACACGGCAAGCCATGCTGGCGGCCAAGGCGGTGGCCGAAAAACAAAAAGCCATAGACGGCCTGAACAGGCAACGGGAGGAGTTGAACCCGGCCTCGGTCAACCGGCAACTTGACACGGCCAACACCATGTACGCCCAATTGTCCCAGCTCAGGCAAACACTGCAAACCATCGGAAGCGATGCGGACGGACTGGAAAAGCTCGGACTGGAGGTCAAACAACAAGAAGAGAGGCTCGCCGCACTGCAAAAGACAACCGTAGAAGCCGAAACAGCCTACAGGATGGCCCGCGAAAGGGACGAAAAAGCCAACAACCTGCTCCACACCATGCAGACCAGCCTCGAAACGCACCTCGTCACGCTGCGCAAAAGGCTCGCCGAAGAACAAGCCGACACTTGCCCCCTCTGCGGGCAACCTATCGCCCACGCTCTCCTTCACCAGGACTTCAAGACGATGCTGTCGCCCCTTGAGCAAGAAAAAGCCGCCACGGGAACGGCCTTGGCCAAAGCCTTTGCCGCATACGAGGAAGCCAAAAAGAAAAGCGACACCCTGCACGGCATGCTCCAGACGCAAAAGACACAGCTGTCCCGGCAAAAGGAAAGGCTCGA
Source organism: uncultured Paraprevotella sp. (assembly GCA_944321565.1). Taxonomy (GTDB): domain Bacteria; phylum Bacteroidota; class Bacteroidia; order Bacteroidales; family Bacteroidaceae; genus Paraprevotella. Next base: position 19,459 of record CALULT010000010.1, read on the forward strand.
CACCCAAAAATCACAGGCTTCCCGCACGGCGCAACAGTTGAGCCTCAACACGGCGCAACCCATGCTCCCGCAAGTGGAAGCCGCCATCGGCTCCGCGACCCAAACCATCAACCGCCTCAAGACCCTTCAGAAGGAAGCCGAGGAACTGCAACTCAAAATCGCCCGCTTATTGGACGAGAAAAAAACGCTTGACGCAGCCAAAGAAGACGCGGAAAAAGCCCAGGTCCGGGCCGAAAAGGCCATTGAAGCTAACGCCAGGGAGATGCGCCACCTGCACGAGCAGGAAGAAGCCGGCAAACAGGCTTCAGACAACCTGGATGCCGACCTGGCCTCCGCGTTAGGCAACCTGATGGCGGACTGGAAAAAAGATACCGCCGCCACCAAAGACGCCCTCGCCGCCGGTGCCGGCACATACGCCAACCAGAAGGCCGCGCTCGAAAACGCCCTGCAACGGCTAAAGGCAACAACAACCCTGACCGCCTCCATCGCCGGCATACGCGACAAAATCCTGGAATGCCGCGCCAGTTGGGCCGCACCTGCCATGCCGGCGGCATACGCCTGCCCGGACATCTACGCCGAATGGACAAGACTGTTTGCCGACATTGACACGGCCACGAAGGACATTGGCGAATGCACCCGCACCATTGCCGCCTGCGAATCGGTGCTGAAAGATTTCTACAAGGCTTCCGGCATGACGGAAACCGCCCTCGCCGCCCTCATCGCCAAGGAAGACGAACTGCCCGGAGCGCGCCAACGGCTCAACAACCTGCAAGCCAACGTCACTTCACGCCGCGATGCCATCGCCACGGCACGGGAACAACAGGCGGAAGCCATGGCAAAACTCGGCATCAGCAAAGAGCAAGACCTGCCCTCCCTGGCGGCCTTGCAAGACGAAAAAAACATGCTGACCCATGCGCGCGACCAACTCCTGGGCGAAATGACGGTGACCCGCAAACGGCTGGAAGACAACCTGCGCAACGAAGCCCGCTTCAAAGGCATTGCCGCACGGCTGGAAGCCGCGAAAAAAAGCCTTGCCAAATGGGACCGGCTGAATGCCCGCTTCGGAGGCACACGCTTCCGCACCCTCGTGCAGTCCTACGTCCTGCGCCCGTTGCTCAACAACGCCAACATCTATCTGGCCCGCATCACCGACCGCTACAAACTGACCTGCAGCGAGGAAAACGAACAGCTCTCCATCTTGGTGCTCGACCGCTACAACAAAGAGCAGGTGCGCAGCGCGACAGTGCTCTCCGGCGGCGAACGTTTCATGATTTCCCTAGCCTTGTCGCTGGCCCTCTCCTCGCTCAACCGCCCCGGCATGAACATCGACATCCTGTTCATCGATGAAGGATTCGGCACACTCGACGAGAAAAGTCTCGACTCCGTCATGTCCACCCTCGAACGCCTGCAGGAAATCGCCGGACAGAACGGGCGGCGCGTCGGCATCATCTCCCACCGCGAGGAACTGGACGAACGCATCGGCGTACAAATCCGCGTGGTCAAAAAAGGGGAAGGGCGCAGCCGCATCGAACTGCACGGGACGAGAGCTACATAAGGAAACGCAAAACGGCATGCAAAAACAGTTGTTGAATTTCTTTAGAAACTGTTTTGAAATTATCGTGCGATGATTTGGGATGAGTTTTCGAGTCAGTTTTGCTTCCGTGATAAGGAAGATAGCAAGCTATCTGACGAAGAACAGAAGTGAAAAGTTTCGATTAAGCGAGAGCAAGGCAAGCTGGCTTGTCGTGCCGAGCGTGAGAAACTTATGTAACTGGCCGGAAAATCGCCCAAAGCACACACGAAAACGAGTACATCAAGCTAGAAAAAACTTTTTGTAGAAATTCAAAACAGTTTCTTAAGCAAACGAAGCGAAAAACGGGATTTTTGTGTAACTTTGCAGGAAAAGAACAAAAATTCACAAGAATATCACGTCAAAACTCATATCAACATGGAAAAGAGAAAAAGATACTTCCTCTCGGAAGACGAAATCCCACGCTATTGGTATAACATCCAGGCCGACATGGTGAACAAACCCATGCCGCTGCTCAACCCGGCCACACGCCAGCCGATGAAACCGGAAGACCTCTTCCCCATCTTTGCGGAAGAGGTGTCGCGGCAAGAACTCAACCAAACTGACACGTGGATAGAGATTCCCGAAGAAGTGCGCGAAATGTACAAATACTACCGCAGCACGCCGTTGGTGCGCGCCTACGGACTGGAAAAGGCACTCGGCACCCCGGCTCACATCTACTTCAAGAACGAAAGCGTCAGCCCAATCGGGTCGCACAAGCTCAACTCCGCACTGGCACAGGCTTACTATTGCAAAAAAGAGGGGGTGACGAACATCACAACCGAAACGGGTGCCGGACAATGGGGTGCAGCCCTGGCCTACGCCGCCAAGGTGTTCGGGTTGGAAGCTGCCGTCTATCAGGTGAAAATCAGTTATGAGCAGAAACCCTACCGCCGCAGCATCATGCAGACCTTCGGCGCACAAGTGACACCCTCGCCCTCCATGTCCACCCGTGCAGGAAAGGACATCCTGACGCGCGAACCTAACAACCAAGGCTCGTTGGGCACGGCCATCTCGGAAGCCGTGGAACTGGCGCGCGAAACACCAAACTGCAAATACACGCTCGGCTCCGTCATGAGCCACGTCACCCTGCACCAGACCATCATCGGACTGGAAGCCGAGAAACAAATGGAAATGGCCGGCGAATATCCCGACGTCATCATCGGCTGCTTCGGTGGCGGCTCTAACTTCGGCGGCATCAGCTTCCCCTTCATGCGCCACACCATCAAGGAAGGGCGCAAGACACGCTATGTGGCCGCAGAACCGGCTTCGTGCCCCAAACTGACGCGCGGGCATTTCCAATATGACTTCGGCGACGAGGCGGGCTACACACCGCTCCTCCCGATGTTCACCCTCGGCCACAACTTCATGCCCGCCAATATCCACGCGGGCGGACTGCGCTACCACGGTGCCGGTGTCATCGTGTCGCAGCTCCTGAAGGACAAGCTGATGGAAGCCGTTGACATCCAACAGCTGGAATCCTTCGATGCCGGTACGCTCTTCGCCAAGGCCGAAGGCATCATCCCCGCGCCGGAATCGTGCCACGCCATCGCGGCTGCCATCCGCGAGGCCAATGCCTGCAAGGAAAGCGGCGAGGAGAAGGTCATCCTCTTCAACCTCTCAGGCCACGGACTCATCGACATGAGTGCCTACGACCAATACCTGGCCGGCAACCTGACCAATTCGGAACTGACCGACACGGACATCCAGCACAATCTGGACGAGATAAAGGACTTGTAAACACAACGCGTTTGCATGCGAATAAGAAAGGGCACGTTGGAACATGGAAATCCGACGTGCCCTTTTTCAAACGTTTCAATGTCGCCTTCACACAAGCAGCCCGAATAACCCGGAATTTCTCAACCTCCCACTTCCAAATTCGTGAAACGGGAAGTGACGCGGAATCCCGGATCGGGGTATTCGAAGAAAGGAAACCGGCATTCAGTCTCGCCTTCGGTATAACTCCAAAGGCTGGCATACTCGCCCATGTCCTCCCCCATGGCTTGCAACTGCGCCAAGTAGCGGTAAACCGACTTGTTCTCACGGATATACACCTCAGGCATCCGGTCGATGACGGGACTATGGCGGCGGGTACGGTCGTGGTCGAAGCGCAGGACGCGCCGCCCGTCGGCCCCGATGCCGACCAATGCGAACGTCATACTCTTGCCGATGCCGGGAAGGTTGAGCACGTTGCGGTCGCTGGCCACGAAAGGAATATCCTTCTCCATGCAGAACCGGCGCAAAACAGCATCCGGACGCGACGCGGCGCGCAAGCGTGCCATGCATTCCGCCTCGTCGGCAGGCGACAAACACCCGAAAGCCTTCTCCTCCTGCGTTTCCTGCAGGGAACGGGCGTTGGGCGCGAACACCTCGTAATTCTCCTCAAAGCCCTTCACCGAGAAAGTGTAATAGCACACCACACCCAGTCCGTTCAACACGCGGCGCAGCTTGGCCGTGTGCCCGCGGCGCGAAGCCGCCACGTTGTAAACCAGCTGGTTGGTGACCGACCATCCGGTGGAAAGCAGCCGCCGGACAGCCTCGCGCGCCTCCGGCGTGACCTCCAAGGGCGACTGGAAATGCGTCTGGATGAAAAACTGGCGGACGCCTGCCGCCGATGCCTTTTCACGGAACACGCGCAGGATGTCCAACAACTCGTCATCCACGCGCATGGGCAGGTAAACCGGCAGGCGCGTACCCAGGCGCACCCGCTGCAGCTCGGCATATTTCTCCCCGTCGGGACGAAGCCGGTTGGCCTCCCGTTTCCGCACAGCCATGCGATAGACGGCCTCCAGCAGATGGCGCAACGTGGCGTTGCGGCTCATCAGCGCGTCGCCTCCGGTAATCAGGATGTCGCGCAACTGGGTGTCCTGTTCGAAATATTCCATCAACCTGCGCAGCCTCATGTTCCACGATTCTTTCGGTTTCAGGCTTTCCAACTCGAAATTCAGGCGTTTGCTTTGAAAATCGTACATCCGCTGGCAGGACGCGCAAAGCCCGCCACAAGCACGGCCCATCGTGTCGGGAATCAAAATGGCCACGTCCGGATAGCGTCGGTGGATGTTATGCCCGTCCGGCAAAATCCACCCGGCCACATTCGGCCGCCCCGCTTCCACCACGTCCTCGCGCTCCCAGGCACGGATATGCCCGAACGTGTCCACCAGCCCGGCGGAATAGAGCACGTAACTCCGGATGGCCGTGTCGTCATAGCCTTTGCCTGTGGGGTTCAACAAAGAAAGATAATAGGGCGTGACGAAGACCGGCATGCCTTTTTCCTGCGCACGGTGGTATATGCGCAAAGTCTCCTCGTCCAAGGTGCCGCCCAGCATGCGGTTCAGTTCCGCCGCGCCCTTCACCGCCATAGCCAGATGGAAGCGGTAGTCCTGCCACCATTGCTCCACAAGGGCCAGCTTCTCCTCCGCCCCGAGACCGGCCGGAAACACGTAACGCCCCGCCCCCGGGGAACGGTGCTCGATTTTCCGCACCAACAGTTCCATGATGCGCCGCTTGTTCTCCCGGCGCACCTCCATCACGTGCCTGTTCAACCCGTCGGGCCAACGCCTCATCCACCGGCGGAGCGTGTCCTTGTCCGGTCTCTCCGGACCCGTTTCCCGCAAACGGACGAACAAATGATAAACATCCAACGCGAAATCCACAGACAACCCCTCCAAGCCTCCGCGCCCCGTGAGGAAACGCCACAACAGGGACAAGGTTTCCAACCGGATATCCTCGTCGCGCGAGGATTCATGCACCGTTTTCCCTTCGCAGTCCGCCAACCGCCTCAACGTGGCCGCCGCGCTACCTGGCGTGGGAGTCCCGGGCAATGCCTCCCGCAACCGCTGCCGGAAGTCCATCCCGTCCCGGCACTGCAAAGCCAACGCCGTCCATTCCGGGAGTTTTTCCGCGAACCTGTTTCTTACTTCGTCCAATGTGATTGTGCTCTTCTGTGTTCTCATGCGTCCGTCTCCGTTTATTGCCTGTACGCCGGGGAAATCCGACAAAATGCGTACAAGCCCTTTCATGCTTTAAATTTAAGCAAAAAAAAGGAGTCTGGCAAACGGAAGGAAATCCTTTTCAAGCTTTTTAGAAGAGATTATCAGAAGGAAAGATAAAAGCCTCCATCCATCATCTCCAAGACATAAGAAACTGTAATGAAGGTATTCATATCTGCGCTATGGGTTATTCGGGATTAAGGCAAACTTCGTATCTTTGCATCCACAGAAAAAAGACTTATTGACACGACAATGAAAACAGACAAGACGCTCGCACTCGTCCTGCTGGCCGGAGGGCTACTCCCTACCCCTGCAAGATCTGCCGACACAGACTCAACCGCAACCGGAAACACACGCCCCTTGCACGAAGTAGTGGTGACCGGCACACGCGACGAAGCCGACATCCGCCGCACCCCCTCCACCGTGTCCGTCATCGGACGCAAACAAATAGAACAATCCCACAATCCCTCCCTGCTGCCCGTGCTGACGGAACAAGTGCCGGGACTCTTCGTCACCTCGCGCGGCATCATGGGCTACGGCGTGTCCGGCGGGGCTGCCGGCGGCATCAGCCTGCGGGGACTGTCCGGAGGTAGCGGACGGGTAATGGTACTCATCGACGGCCACCCGCAATACATGGGACTCATGGGGCATCCCATCTCGGATGCCTACCAGTCGCCGTTGGCCGAACGCGTGGAAGTGTTGCGCGGGCCGGCTTCCGTGCTCTATGGTTCGAACGCCATGGGCGGTGTCATCAACATCATCACGCGGAAAATGCAGGCGGAGGGTGTGCGGACGGATGTGGACTTGGGCTACGGTTCCTATAACACGCTCCAGGCAGAAGCCACCAACCGGGTGCGCCAAGGCCGGTTCACCAGCATCGCCAGCGCATCTTATAACCGCACAGACGGACACCGGCCCGACATGGGCTTCGAACAATTCGGGGGATACGTCAAACTGGGCTATGCACTGTCCAAGGCGTGGGACATCCGGGCAGACGTGGACATCACCCACTTCAACGCCTCACAACCGGGAGAAACGTCCGCACCCTTGCTTGATGTCGACCAGCGCATCACGCGCGGCATGGCTTCCATGGCCGTCGAAAACCACTACGGACGGACATCCGGCGCGTTGAGCCTCTTCTACAACTGGGGGCGGCACAACATCAATGACGGATACACGCCCGGGGACAGCCCGCTGGACTACCGTTTCCATTCGCGCGACGAGATGATGGGGGTCTCATGGTACCAGAACGCGAGGCTTTTCCGCGGCAACCAGCTGACCGTGGGCGCGGACTGGTTCCGCATGGGCGGAGAGGCATGGAACCAATATGTCGCAGGGGAACGGAACGGCAAACGGCAGGACATCGTGGACCGGACACGGAACGAAGTGGCGGGCTACATCGACTTCCGGCAGGACATCGCCCCGTGGCTGGCCTTGAATGCCGGGCTGCGGATTGATTACCACGAAGAAGCCGGCACGGAATGGATTCCACAAGCGGGACTGGCTTTCGTGCTGCCCCGCGACGCGGACATCAAACTGACGGCTAGCCGCGGGTTCCGCCATCCACTCATCCGTGAAATGTTCATGTGGGGCGCCGCCAACCCCGACCTTGAGGCGGAATGCCTGTGGAACTACGAAGCGGCATTCTCCCAAAACCTGCTGGAAGGCCGCCTGACCTACGGAGCCAACATCTTCTACATCCGCGGCGACAACATGATTGCCACGGCATCGGTCGGCGGACGCATGCAGAACGTCAACACTGGAAAAATAGAAAACGCGGGCACGGAACTGCAAGCCGCCTACCGCATCTCGCGCCGGTGGAGCGTGGATGCCAACTACAGCTACCTGCACATGGCGCATCCCGTCGTCTCGGCACCGGAACACAAGCTCTATGCAGGCGCGGCCTTCACGCAAGGAAGATGGAATCTGACCACAGGAGTGCAATACGTCCAAGGGCTTTACACGCAAGTAAAGACCAACGGACAAGGAGACGAGACGCAGGAAAACTTCGTGCTATGGAACTTGCGCGGCTCGTTCCGCGCCACGAAGTTCCTCGACATTTGGGTGCGGGGCGAAAACCTGCTGACCCAGCGGTATGAGACCATGGCCGGCTATCCCATGCCGAAAGCCACTTTCATGGGCGGAGTGCGCTTCCAGTTCTGAAGAAGCTCCCTACCGTTCAAAAAAGATACAGCCGCAACATCCATTCAGCATCAGATGTTGCGGCCATTATTTTATTACGGTGCTCTACTTCTAGAAACGACAGCGGGTTTCTTTGCCCTCATAACGGACGGTCTTCTCTTCCGTCTGCCGCTTCTCATAATTCCATAACACCACGCGGAACGTACGGTTTTCCTCCATCCCGGCAAACTCTCCTTCACGTCCGCCCAACGTCAGTGTCTTCTTCCGGTCATCCCACGACAAAGGAATAGTCGTGTATCGCCCTTGTTCGTAATCATAATTGTCGCCTTCGTCCTCATAAAGCGTAAAGACGGCATCACGTCCGGGATAAACCACAATCCGAAGTTCCTTCCCCGCCTGTTCAGCCGTATGTTGCACCATTGGCCCCATCGGCACTATGGAACCTTGGCGCACAAACAACGGCAAACGGTCAATCGGCGCATCCGCCTCAATTTTCCGCCCGCCTCCGTAAGCTGTTCCCGTCCAAAAATCCACCCAGTCCGCTCCTTTGGGCAAATACACCTCACGGGTTTTGTCCGTCCCGTGGAGTTCCACCGACCCTTTGTCGTAATACATCGGACGCGTAACGGGACAAACCAAGAATGCCGGCCCCCACATGAATTCGTCTTTCACGTCATGGACAGCCGCATCCTCAGGAAAATCAAAGGCCAACAAACGAGCCATCGTGTAATCCTCTAAATAGACGCGCCCGGCCAATGAATAATTATATGGCAACATTTCGTAACGCAAGCGAATCATCTTCAGAATGCTCTCGTAGAACGGCTCACCGGGATTGCCGAAACGCCAAATCTCACGCGGAGTATCGGTGCCATGGCTACGGCACAAAGGCAGGAACGTGCCGAACTGGAACATGCGCGTGTAATATTCCCGATAGCCAAGGTCATCTACCCCCTTGTCGAAATCCCCGGCACGGAACCACTCACGCCCTTTGCGCACGAAAAAAGAACCGATGTCCACCGTCCAATAAGGACAACCCGTAGCCATGAAGTTCAACCCCTGGGGAATCTGTTGCGCGAACGACTTCCACGAAGCATGGGTGTCGCCGTTCCACGTAATCGTGGCATAACGCTGTTGTCCCGCATAACTCGAACGGGTCAGGTTGACCACCCGTTTGCGATCCGTCGTGGCACGTTGATGCTCATAAAGCCCCTTGGAATGGTAGAGGGAATACACGCTGGCACGTTCCGCACCCAACACATCACCCAACAAATCCGCATTGCCCTTCCATCTGGCTTCGTGATTATTCCACCCATATCCTTCCGGCATCGGATGCCAGTCGGCATCCAACGGCTCCGTGCAGTCGCACCACCATGCATCAAATCCATTGCTGAAAAACTCGTCATTGGCATATTTCCAATAAAGCGCCCGCGCCAAAGGATTGAAAGCATCGTACACGGAACGCTCCAACATGAAACCGCGCCGGGCAAAATCCTGCGTTTGCGGGCAATTTGTCGGATTCGGCCAAATGGAAATCATCAACTTGGCATCCAACGCATGCACCGAATCGGCCAATGCGCGCGGGTCGGGATAATATTTCCGATCCATCTTCATGTAGCCCCACTGCCCTCCTGGCCAATAGTTCCAGTCCTGCACAATGACATCGAGCGGCACCTGCCGGTTGCGATATTCCTTCACCACGTCCACGATCTCCTGCGAATTGGTATAACGCTCTTTTGATTGGATATAACCAAACATGTAACGTGGCAACAAAGGAGACTCGCCGGTCAGGAAACGGTAACGCTCCACGACTTTGTCCATCGTGGCTCCCTTCATGAAGTAATAATCAATCTCGTTTGCCGCCTCCAATTCCATAAAACTCCCCTCCGCATCGTCGGCATACACCATGGCACAACCGGCATCGAACAAAAGGCCATACCCCGCCGTGGAATTAAGCACCGGCACCATCTCTTTCAGGTTATGCTGGCAAAGATACATCCGTTTCCCGCGCAGGTTCATGAAATCTTCCAAATGGCATCCCAGCCCATAGAGAGCCTCGCCCTCCTGCCAACGGAAATGGTTGCGGTATTTCCACGTGCTTCCCACCGTGTCGCGGCGCAACACGTCCATCACCTCTTTCTCCCCATCGGCAGTCTTCTCAATGCGCTTACTTTTTTGGTCGTATGTTACCTTTTCGGTATAGATATGCTCGGCTTCACGCGGACGTTCCACGTCTTCCTCCAAAAGAAGTTTCCCTGTCCGCACATCCTTGAAACCGACAGCACAAGTGCGCAAATCCAACCGCACCTCCAAACTGTCCGACCTCAAGATTAATCCATCCTGCTCCCGCGCAGTCCGGAACGCGACCTTCTCTTCCCGCCGAGGCACACAAACAATCGTCCCGTTACCCAAGAAATCGGGTTCCTGCGTATAACGGACACGCACAATGTCAGGAGTTACGAACTCTACGCGAAGCAAGCCCGCATCCGTCCGCACATGCACCCCGGAAGGAATAGTGACATATCCATTTCCCGCCCCCCCGGCAGCATACCCTCGCAAGACACACACACTCATCAAAACGACCACGAAAGCCGTCCAAAAAGTCCGAGGCACCATCCCCGGACACGTTTTCACCCTTTTTGTTTCCATAGTTTATCCATTCTGCGTACAAAGATAAGGCATTCCCGACAACCCCAATAGCACTATCCCGCCATTTTTTGGTACTAGATCGGCCATTCATCCATATTTGCATGGCAATTATAGTAAAAAGCGAGAGGAAAAACTTCAATATTAATCGGTCATTATGGCAAATTCCTAAGCTGGCTCACAACCACAAAATGTTCCGAACCACCAAGCTAATTACAATTCTACAATTAGAACAGCCGCACAATCAACCAACCACTCAAATCAAACTCTTATATAAGGCCCTGCAGGCATAGTTTGCGTAATAATAAAAGGATTTCCACAACCCCAGTTTCTCTACGTTCCTATATATATTCCACTGCCAAAAAAGAAGTACAAACTTCTTGGAAGACACGGACGACTTGCGCACCCGATACAATGCCGTCACCGTGTTTGTATTCCTTGCCACACCCCCTTTCTTCAAAATTGACAGCCACATAGCATAATCTTCATGATGAATGAGCCTAAACATCATTTTCCCGACCTTGGCCACGTCATAAATCCCTGTCAAATTCCCGATTACATTCCCCTTCAGCAAATCACCATACGAAGATGAAGCCGGTGCCTTGACAATGCGGTTTGAACGGGTCCCATTTTCCGGAATCTTTTCATAATCCGAATAAACAATAACAGTATCCGCATTGGAAAACAGAGCAACTTGTTGCTGCAACTTGTCCGGCAGCCAGGTATCATCGCTATCCAAAAACGCGATGTATCTTCCCCGCGCTTCCTGAATGCCTTTATTCCGAGGCACGGCCGGCATGCCCGAAGACTTTTGAAAACGGAACAAACGAATACGCCCGTCACGACCGGCATAGCGTTCCGCTATCATGGCAGACCCATCCGTGGAACCGTCATCCACAATAATCAATTCCCAATACGGATAAGTCTGTGCTTGGACTGAAAGTATCGCCTCTTCAATAAAGCATTCAGAGTTATACACCGGCATTATGACAGATACCATATTGTTCACCATACCCCCCTACTTTGCAAACAAATAATGTTTCAACTTTCCAAAAGCCTTGATGGAACGCTTCAGGTCTGAAGGATGGGACAGGCCTACGCATAATCGATGGAATATATATTGGGGACGCAAATAATATTTGCGCCTGGCCATATTACAGAATGCCACCATCTCCCCGGCCGAAAGACCGGGTAACGACAAGACAGTGTTATGTGTCCCGTCGGGCAAACAATATTTGGAATAATCCGATTCAATGAAACCATTCTGCCTGGCCCAATCATACGCTTCGGTGCCCGGATAAGGAATCAATGGGAAAAATTGCGCCGTGTCGGTATTCAGTTTCAATGCCAACTTCAAAGTCTCGGCCATTGTTTCCTTAGTCTCTCCTTTATTCCCCACCATGTAACAAGCATGCACCAACAGGCCTGCCTTTTTGGCATTCGCCACATATTCGTAGAACTGTCCTACCCGCGTCCCCTTCTTGATATTGTCCAGGATTTGCTGGTTCCCAGATTCTATACCGGGGATAATCAAACGACATCCGGCTTTCTTCATGGCGCACATCGTCTCAAAATCCAAATTCACACGTGCGTTGCACAACCACCTCAAACGATGCTGCATCCCTCTTTCCACCAACAAACGGCATATTTCCAAGACTCTTTTCTTGTTCACCGTAAACGTGTCGTCTTCTATCACCACCTCGTGCACATCCGGAAAGTTCGCCGCGATATATTCAAATTCCTGCACGACATTCTCCGCCGACCGTGCACGAAACACATGGCCATGCATCGTTTGAGGATAAACACAAAAATTACAATGGAAAGGACAACCTCTCCCCGTAAAAATCTGAATAGAAGGATAAGTGGCAGCCGCAAAAAAATAGTCACGTTCATTCAGGAATTCCTTGATAAATGCCGAAGCAAAAGGAATCCCATCCAGGTCTTTCACCATCGGCATGACGCCCGTGTGGAGGAAACCATCTCCCCGACGCAAACACAATCCTCTTACTTGGGTTATGTCCGACTTCCGCCCTATCGCATCCGCCAATTCACGTATAGTCTCATCATATTCGCCTATAGCCACCGCATCCACCGAGGAAGAATACCCCAATGTCTCCTCTGCACAAGCAGAAGGATGTGTCCCCACAAGCACAATATAGGCATGCGGATACACAGCCCTTATCTTATCGGCAAAAGCCACATCACTCTTGATGGAAGGAGTGCTCGTATCCAAAACAAACAAAGTATAATCGTCTGCAGAAGAGGTTATCACAGACATCGCCTCGTCTTCATTAAGCGGCTTTGCCGGCGCATCCAAAAAATGCACCTCATGGCCGCCCTTTTGACAATAAGCCGCCGCATATATCAACCAAAGAGGATAATATAGGGCACCGCTCTTCGTAATGGCCGGACTCCTGGACTCTCTGGAGAACTTTCCGTATTCAGCTTTGAAAGGCGGATTTATAAAATATATTTTCATAATCTTCGCAGTAAAATTCACTATTTAGGCTTCGCATAATGCATCCGCTTCAGCGTATCTATGCCAAAGATACGAATTATTACTCTTTTTACACAGTCAAAAGCAAAAAAATAGAGATAACAGAACTTGGCAAGACACTTATTTCCCCCGTTGTTCAACACGATATGCTCTATATCATACTTCTTTGCCTTAATCGGAGCTACCGACACTCCGCCCAACCTGAACTCAGCCACATCTGCCGGGACATACTTGAAACGTGCCCCCCCCTGATAGGCCCGTGCCAAGAAATCGTGATCCATCATATAACGGAAATTCAAATCATACAACCCAAAACGGCGATAAGCATCAGCCGTCACGAAAGTCCCTTGATGGTCCACGTTCACAAAAAAAGGCATCAATGGAAATTTCATGGAAGGTATGTCGCGTCCCGTAAAACCAGTATCCTTATTCCGGATGATTACATTTCCCCTATAAATATCCACGCCAGGTTCATAGCTTGCAGCCACAGCTTCCAAAGCACCCGGCAACAATACATCGTCGCTGTTGATAATTACTATCAACTGGCCTTTTGCATACAGAATCCCTTTGTTGAAAGCATCGCTTATCCCCTTGTCCGGTTCCGAACAAAAATAGCCTAGCCGATTACGGTATCGCCCTACTATATCTAACGTACCATCCGTGGATCCTCCATCTATGATTACGTAATCCAATGCCGGATACCCTTGTCCCAAAACACTTTGGATGGTTTCTTCAATCGTATCCGCACTGTTATAACATATTGTCACTACAGAAATCAATGGTGTATTCATGCCACAAATCAAAATAAATTAAACAGCACGGCAAACCGCCATGCCGCAGACACAAAACGATTCGCACATTTCAACTCTTTGCGCCTCAGTACATTCCATTTATATGTCCAACGGGAATAATTCGCCACTTCGTATGTCAATCTGCGGTTCTCGGCAGACATCGAATCCGCATATCCCTTCCACAACTCGCCTGCAATGCGCGAACGGATATTTTCTCTTTTCCACAGTCGCCCTATCCGCTCTTTCCAATGCTGGGCCGCCGAATGGCTTTGTCCCACCGCATTCAAAGCATGCTGACGATATAATATGCGAGGTTCCGAATCAAAACGCACCACGGCGTCCAAAGCCAAAGCCACGTCATAGACCCACACGTCATGCATCCGCATATAGCTCGGTTTATATTCCAGCAGTCTCTTCCTGAGTGCGTTATTGAGCACCATTGTGTTCCCTCCCACAAACTGATAAATCAAAGCCTCGCCATAAGTGACTAATGGATGAATTTCCACATTCTTCAGCGGTGACAACTTCTCATCCACCAACTGAGTCTGTCCGAAATACAAGGCAGGCTTGTCGCCACAGTCCTCCATCATTGCCAACGCTGCAGCCAATTTGTCATCCATCCAGACATCATCCTGGTCGGCAAACGCATACCATTCCGCACATGGTGCCTTTTCCAACAAGTCCCAAAAAGCCCATGCCGGGCCGACATTTTCCCCGGCATACCACTTCAACCGGCCTTCGTCCTGCTCCGCACCCAACAAGCCACATGTCCCATCCGTAGAACCATCATCACGCACCAACAACGAACACGCCACGCCTTTTTGCCCATATATGGAACGCAACTGTTCCCCGATATACTTCCTTCCATTGTATGTGGACATCAACACTATGACCTCTTTCTTATCATCCATATTCAACTCACCCTAATTAAAGAAACGCCGCGCCCCACCTTTTATTATGTATGTCCTGCGACAAATCGCCCACCAGTATCCCGTCCCAATAGATGTCACGCCGCCTGCCTCATATTGCTTTTCCAAAGAAGATATACTGACTTGGCAAAGTAAGATATGCTTCAATGGCCAAAGGAGATATACTTTTCGTGTCGACATTGCCCCCAACTCCTTTAGCGAAGCATTTTCTTCACCATATCCACCCCTTTAGGGCCGACGATCCGCTCCACTTGCTCTTTCAAGAAGAATCTCAAATCACCCGCCATTCCCGTACTGGTGATTAAACGCAAAGCTTCATTTTCGTCTTCATCACGGGTAAAGACCTCGAAAACACATGATTTTTTGAGTTCCGGGGCAACAAACTTGTCCACCTGCGCCAAGAATTCCTCCTTGGACGTGGCCGAAAAATAATCCATCCCCAAATTCCTGGCATAATCGCGAACCAACGTCCGGGACTGGTTCCCAAAATGACCTGCAGCTGCGATATATGGATCCACACGCTCCTTGAAGATATGTCCTGGATTCAAATAATGGGTAAACTCGCATCCTTTCCCATTGTTTACCAACAGAATCCGCACATTATTCCCCCAATGCCTATTACCCAATGCATTCATGTCATAAAAAAATGCCAAGTCGCCTAACACGCCGAAAAAGAGCTTGCCAGGATTTACCAAGGAAGCTCCCAACAACGAAGATAGCGTCCCGTCCGTTCCGAACCCTCCAACATTACATGCCGAATTGACAGAAGCCGGTATTTCAAAAAAATCCCAAGACCTCAATGAGGTCAAAATGCCAAAATGAATGGCACTGCCCCCAGGAAGCCTGCCTGTCAATTGCCTGGCCATCCAAATATTGGAGAACGGCAGTTCCGGGATGTTAGAGCAACATGCGTCATACTCCGCCCTGCAAGCGTCCCTGAAAGATGTCCCTTCATTTACGTCCTTTTCAGAATAGGCTTCGAAAAAATGCCGTTCATTCATCGCAAACAAATGAGTAAGCTTGCCATACCTGTCTCTCATCTGTCCGTCTTCGCTGACACGCCACACTTCCTTTGCCCGATTTCCCATATTGAAATGGTCGCCGGATATTTCCCCCAAATGGATCAACAAACGGATGCCGTGCAAACACGTGGCGTCCTGCACTTGCAGCAAAGCATCTACTTGCCGGAACATTCCTTTATACCCACTCGTGTGGTCACAAAAACAAACCGCATCATGATTCGCACAAAACGTGTCGATAGCCGTTGTCGTCTCGGCATCAAACGCACGGTGAGCACCAATAAATATGGCTATTTTGCCTTGTGGCAAAGAAGGGAACTCACCGCCATAATCAATTCTCCTGACCACCTTTGCCTTTGGCAACTGCCTTACGGAAAGGTCCTTGCTATATGTCGTTTCCAGATTAATATGAGACGGGCCTCCCCCGTGAAGCGTTAATGCCGAAATGGCCTGGTTAATGCGCAAGGCTGCATTCTCCTCGTCCCTTTCATCCCTCACGGACGGGATATATGCGCTATAAACCAAAAGGTCTTTGGCATACACGCTGCGGTCTGTCACCTGGTCATACAAGTTTCCCAACCTCCGCAAATCCTGCGTCCCGGTAACGACCAAAAGAGGCAACTTACGGTAAAAAGCTTCTGTCAGCCCGGGCATATAATTCCGTGCCGCAGTGGCACCCGTGCAGGTAAGCACGACTGGCTCTCCACTCTCTTCCGCCATGCCGCAAGCCATATAAGCCGCCGAACGCTCATCAACAGCAGAATACATTTCAAAACCGCCATCATACATCAATGAAGCATTCAACATCATATTCGTCCCGCCAGGAGATGCAATCACCTTTCTTATCTGATGGTCTTTTAAGAGCCTGATAAGAATTTGTATCCCCTTTTCACTTGAATAATAAGTATCCATATTATTACCACCTATATTAAACCAACCCAATCATTCAAAAGCATAACGTTTGGCGTAATCATCCACCGTAAGATTCCCTATTCCACCCGTCATAAAAACAGTGTCTCCCACTATCGAACGACCCAAGCCACTCACCAAAACCACAGCCATGTTTGCAATCTCTTCCGGCATGACATAACGCCCCATGGGGATAGCGTCACAGGCTATGTCCGATGTGTCTTTCAACTTCGCCAACGGAGTCACCGTAGGCCCCGGGGCTATGCTATTCACAGTAATACCGTGCGAAACCAAAGACTTGGCCAGCCCCAAGGTGAGCGCCCGGATGCCCCACTTGCTCAAGATATACGGGGAATTTGCCGGTCTAAGACTGGATGAGGAGGATATATTCAATATGTTGCCCCGGATTTGCTTTTCCACCATATATTTCCCTACCATCTGCGACAGGAAGAAAGTCCCTTTCAGGTTGGTATCAAGCACCCGGTCATATTCTTCCTCCGTGACATTCGGCATTGCCTCTCCATCCACCCCGGCGTTATTCACCAAAATATCAATCCCATTTCCACCGGCTAGCGACAAGCAACGGCCAAAAGCGGATGCAAAAGACGCCACATCCATGTTATCCATCACGCAGACATGGACTTTCCCTGCCCCCAGCCTCATATTGTCCAATTCGTTCTTTTTGCCTTGCAACTTGTCCTCATCCCGTCCTGTCAGAATCACCGAGGCTCCAGCACTCAGGAACGCCTTTGCTATCGCATAACCAATGCCGCCCGCTCCTCCCGTAATCAAAGCCCACCTGCCCTTCAGCAAATCATTCGGCGGCAAGTTCACCAGATTTACGCTCACATGGTTAACCGGAACTCCCCTTGTCACAAACAGGAAAACCCTTTTCAGAAATGTTTTCAGTCCTGCCATAATCAATTTTCTATCGCTTGAACAAGATAATTTATAGATTTGACCCGTTCTTCTTGTAGCCTCTTTTGGACATCCGCATACGCAACCGGCCGCTTCCATTCCTCCCCCGCCTCGTCATACCATCTCGCAGAAAGCCCGAACAAAGACAAAAGGTCATAAATCCTATCATTCTGCGAACGCCCATCCGCATCATCAAATCTCTTCAGGGCTACAAAATTCTTGGACAAATTGATGGCGATGGCGCATGCATGGAAAGAATCCGTGCAAACAGCCTCCGCATCGGCAATATAACGCACAAAGTCGTAAGGCCCCGCAGCACTGTCTGTCGTTGAATGTTCCAAAACCAACTCCTCCCCTTCCAACGAAGGCAAAAAAACAACATCCTTAATGCCCAGCCCCGTACGCACCCTTTCTATTTGGCAAGCATATTCTTCCCTGTGGCCAATCAAATAACATAACAGATATTTTTCAGGCAAACCAGGCATCTTTATCCCCTTCCCGGCAAAAGTCTCCCAATGCGCCGCCGGAAGTAGGAACGTGGGATCAAGCACTTGCCGGATGTCATTCCGCCCCAACAGGGAAGAAAGCAACGCCACGGCGCTTTTCTCCCTTGTCCCGATATGCTGGAATAAAGACAAGAAAGCCCTCACTACCTCCTCATATTGTTCAGGTATCCTGCTTACTCCGATACTTGACGCATAGGCCATGCGCTTGCCCTTCCCGGCAAAATCCAAAAACATAAAAGGGTCAAAACAATGCACACAATTCCATATCTGGTCACTCCCCGTCACAAAAACGTCCGTTTCCGACAGCAAGCGGGAATAGCCTGCCCGGCCATTCACATAACAGTGGTTATAATTCTCCGCATTAAACTTCTTTAATCTGTTGTCCTTTACCGATGAAGGCAAAAGGCTTCTTATCCTCATCCGGATTTTCCGGGCCTCCATCTTAAACCAACGCCGGAACCATTTGTGGGAAATGCCGGGAATGACAAATGGATGTAAAAACACCACGTCGTAGCCCAGCTGCCTCAAGACCTCATGCAAAGCATAAGATTGCAGGCTCGTGCCATAGTTTCCCGTGCCAAGCCATGTCACCAAAGCCACCCTTATTTTCTTACCCATAACTTATACTTCTGTCGCACAAACAATAAGACCCGCTCCTTCTCATTCTTCCCCATGCCGGCTATCCATGTTGCCACCGCAATAGACATCGCACTAGCTGCAAACACGACCATAAAACGTAACACACCCTCGTGAAGCATCTTCACCAATAGATATGGCATAACAAACGATAAAGCCGTCACGCATACCACACGATTTATCACTTGCGTAATAAACGGGCGGACAGGAAAACCGATTTGGTTCCTCAATAAAAACAACCGCACATAAACCAAACCGATATAGACTACCACATAAGCCACATATGCCGATTCTGGCGGGAATCCACATTTAAATAAGATATAACTAACCGGAAGAACGACACAGCCAAACCCTCCCACATAAAGATAGAACTTCTTGATTTCTCCTGTCGCTTGCGCCAATACGGTCAATGGTGCTCCCGGCAAGTCCACCAATGTCCCCAACATGGCAAGTTTCCAAAACAAAACCGCATGCTCAGGCACCTCTTTCAACCATAGGTTCAGCACAAAATCGGCTTCTAAGACAAAGGGTATAAAAAAAAACAACATCAAAATATAAGAATACTTCGCCCCCTGGCTCACAATGCCAAAACAAGCTGAATAGTCCTTTTCCGCATAAGTCTTAATAATCTGAGGATTCAAAGCCGTCGTGAAATTCCCCACAAATTGTTTCACACCATTCTCCGCTTGGGCGGCAATCCCGCGCGCGGCATTCACCACAACGCCAAAAAAGAGATTAGACACGACATTCACGCCTTGTGTGTTAAGGATATAGGCACCCGTCCCCAAGAAATTCCAACCAGCAAAACCGGACATCTCCACCAAAAGTCCCCGTTCCAACTTGAAACGATATTTGCACTCACTGAAATGGCGGGAACAATAATAGCCATATATCAAACGAATGACAAAGGCTGAAAAAGCCACTAGGAACGCATAAACGACCAGCTTATCAAGAGGAGATACAAACATGGCATAAGCCGCCAACAACCTTAGGGCAGCTTCCAAAACAGACACATAAGCAAAAATATCCATTTTCTCATGCGCAATAATCACAGCATTATAAGGCAAACTCACCAATTGAATCACAAAAGTCAACAGCGAACACTGTAGCACCCAAAATGCCGCATTCAAACGCTCAGGCGGTATCTGCATGCGTTCAAACAAAAACCAAACGCCTACGCTCTCCGCGAGAATCGTAACAACCAAGGAAATAAGCAATTGAATGTTCACACTCGTGGAAAATATAAGATTCAGCTTCTTCTCGTCCCGGTTCCCCAACTCAAAAGTCAAATAACGCGTGATGGCATTAGACAACGACACGGATATGATAGAAAACATCACAACGATGCCACCCACTATATTGTAAACGCCGAAATCTTCCTCCCCCAAAACGTCCAACACGACCCGTGACGTATAAAGATTCACGAGCAAGACAAAAAATGTACGAACGTAAAGCAGCAACGTATTTTTCGCAATACGCCTTGTATTTTGAACATTCTCATTCCCGGCCATAAAGGTATCTGCAAAATATTTTCACATCTGAGACTGAAGGACTGGCAAAGATACGAAAAACAATCTATAAGCCATGCCTTTTCCGAAAAAAACCATCACTGTCAACATACATTTCAGCAAATCCTGCAATAGTTCCCCAAACGCCCTTATGCCTTACACGTATATCACTTGATTATAATAAATCCCTATAAATAGGAAAAACATGGCCAAAGCACATACAATCCCTTTTGAGATGTAATCCGGCTTTATGGTATAAACAATCAGAGGAAACAATATCACTTCCACCACCCCCAACAACTCACTCAAACGAAATGCAAGAACCGGCAAATTATAAAACAGCACAAAAGACGCCAATGACAATATTTCTATTTTCAACAAGATGGGCACATAGGGATTAGAGCGGGCAATCAATTCGTTTTTCCATAGCAAAAAATAAGTAATTGCCACTTTACCCAAGAAAACCAAATTGAAAACGTTAATCTCATCCCATAAACCCTGCTCCTGCAAATAACGGTACGCCTCAAGTTTTTCTTCTATATAAGGAATAGGAAGAGCCAACAAAAAATCCCAATTCAGGAAATACACCACATAACAAAGCGGAATAATTGACGAATAAAATATATATTGCCATTTCTTAAAAGGCTCATTGGAAAAAAACGCCAACAAAGCCAGCACACCTGCCGTATAATGGAAGAATGTCGCGCAAAGGACATAAAGCAAGAACCTAAGACGTGACCCATTCTGCAAACAAGGAAGCGACAGCAAGAAAAAAACCGCCGCCACCGCCACACGGATTTGATTCATGCCATGCAACAAATAATAATTACTAAGATACACCAATAAGGACAAGAAACACAACTCTGTCAGCTTCCTTATGGCCAAAAGCTGAAACAACACCCCCAGCACGGCATAAATCAGAAACAGGAAAACGACATCGTCAAACACATAATAAACGAAATAAGATATGGCCACAAAAGAAAGTTCTTTCGTCACATCATAACTGCTGCCATACAAATTCACATAATTCAGATAATCGTGATCCACATCGTCTGGCCTGAAACCGGCGACCAAAGCCATCATGCACCCTATGAAAACAAGCAAAAGCAACCGGGCATACGGCATCAACCGCTCTTCTATGAAGACACAAAACGTAATCAGGCAAAACAAAAGAAGAATCAAATATATCATTTCCGGAGGTCGGTTTCTTCTTTCGACATCTGTGCCTTTCCATATACATATAAAGAAGAGCCGACAATCGCCAACAGCACACACCCAATCACAGTCAACATACGCTTGGGAGAAGACGGGCGCAAGGGAACCGTCACCGACTTGACCACCGTAAACGATGGAGTCTTTTCCTGCACCTTCGCTTTGGCAAGTTGCACTTGTTGCATCCATTGGCTATAAGAAGTGTACGCCAATTGCAATTGATTTTCCAAGAAGTCCTGCTGCGAAATATAAGACTGCAATATGGTTCCCTTGTGCGTATCACAGTATTCCGAATAATCATGCTGGGCTGCTTCGTACTCTTTACGGCTTTCCTGGAGCAAACGTTCGAAATAAACAAGATCGTTACGGGCTTTGCTCGTTTTATAATCAATGATAAAATCCTGCAGTTTCTGCTTTATGGAGTCTGTCATGCATGCCGCGACCAAAGGATCCTGCGCGGAAAAACCCAACGTGATGACACTCGTTTTCTTGTCCACCACACAAGAAATATTCGATGAAATTGCCCGGCACACGTCATTCTCCTCTTTGGTCAACCAAAACGGATCCACGACATCCGTGGCTTTTTTTTCCTCCTCCGAAGGCAAAAGGTTCTTAATAAATCGCCGGATACCCGCGAAACATTGTTCCCACCACGGATATTTCTGCTCGCTACAAAAATAGTCATACAACGTAGTCCGCAATCCTTCGGAAGTTTCCACCCTCACATCAAACAAAGAGACTAAAAACCGCGTGGAGTTCAATACATCCGGATAAATCTCCGGATAAAGGGCATCCCCGTTCATTCCGCTACCTAGATTCAACCCGACCATATTGGCCAATGAACCTATGTTCCCCGCCAAAGAAGCGTCCGATGAAACCTCAGGAGCCAAAGTCACAGAAGCCTCATAACCACGTGGAACACTATATACATATACAACAGACAGCACAAATGCCACCAGGCAAACCTTCGCAATAGTTTTCTTTCCATTCCACAAGACGTGAAATATTTCCAACACATCTATTGGCTGAGGCTCCTTTTTCCGTTCCATAACAACAGTCTTACTTAAATATATTCACCAAAGTGGCAATCATCGTTGCTATTGAGGCTGTGGACGTTCCAATGGTCATCATCTCTGCCGTACTCATCCTGGTCTTCTGCGGCTTCGTCGGCACAACAATTTCACATCCCGGCTGAATGGCACGGCTTGTCCTCCTTCCTAACTTTTCCACCGCCCCATTCATATAGATGGCATATACGCTCGACTTGTTGGCACGGTCGGCATAACCGCCGGCACGCTTGATGTAATAGCTAAGCGGCTTGCCTTTTTCATAGTTCATGGAAATGGGATACATCACCTCACCACTGATTTTCACCGTATTCGAGAATTGCGGCACCACCAGCTCGTCGCCTTCACGCAACTGGATGTCGGCCAAACCTCCCGGCTCCGCCATGGCCGCAGCCAAATCAATGGCCACAGGATATGTGTCGCCCAAGTCCAACCGCAGATTCATGACCGAGTCTGCCTTCGCCATGTCGAAAGCCTTTTCCGAACGCATGCTTTCTTCATACAACTGGATTTGAGAGTTTTTCATGGAGATTTCCCGTTGCTGCTTCTCCTCTTCCGTCAACGCACGTTGCAGACGCGCCCCTTTGGCGTATGCCAAAGAAGAAAGCCCCCCGGCAGCCTTGACCAAGTCGCTCAACCGATAGTCCTTGCTCTCCATGGCATATTCGCCCTCAAAATTGACCGCCCCGGTGATTTTGACATTCTGCTGTTCAGAATAAGCCGGGCTTTTACGCACTACAATTTCGTCATACGGCTGAAGATAGAAATCCTTATTCCCGCCCAGCACGAAACCATCACGCAAAGAAAAGCTATATGTCTCGGCCAATTTTTCGTCATCCATCACCGCATCGGGATTCTTAATGCGGCGGAACACGTCCACACGTGCCATGGAAGCAGCCTCCGTAAGCCCACCGGCTTGAAGCACCAAGTCCTCTATCGATGTCTTATCGGCATATTGGTAAATACCAGGGAAATTCACTTCGCCACTGATGGTCAATGTCTGGTTTCCTTGCATCTCCACCTTGCTGGGAATAAACAACACGTCATTTTTCCGAAGCGGAATATCTGCGGTTGTGCCATCCATAATGCCTTTCACATCCACGGCAAGCACTTCCATCGTGAGGTCTTCCTTCTGACGATGCATGACCGCGCGCGAAACAAAGGCGTCTTCGCGGAGTCCGTCGGCCGCCTTAATCAGTTCACGGACGGAACTGATTTTCCCATCCATTTGGAATTTCCCTGGATGGAACACCGCTCCACGAATTTCGGCCATATTGGAAAAACGCGGAATCACAGAATCCACATACAGCGAATCGCCATCTTTCAGCAAGAAACCGTTCATCTCGAATTCCCCCACGGTGTAAACCGAATACTCACGTCCGCTTTTACGCATCAAACGCACATTGTCCGTGTAAGCATCACCAGCAAACCCGCCGGCATATTCCAAAATGCGGGACACGCTTTCATCGCCCTTCATTTCATAAAACATCGGGCGTTTCACTTTGCCCCGGATATTGACCAAGCAATCATAAGCACCCACGACAATCACATCGTTGTCCGCCAAACGCACATCGCCACGCGTATTTCCATGGAATATGTAGTCATACACGTCTATCGTGGAAATCACCCGCCCTTGCCGATACACCTTGATGTCACGCAAGGTTCCAATGTCACTGATTCCTCCTGCAGCATAAAGTGCATTGAAAGCTGTCGATAAGGCGCTCAGCGTGTAGCTTCCCGGCATCATGACTTCACCCATAACCTGCACTTGGACGGAACGGGTTTCGCCCACAGTCAACGTGATGTTCGACCCGGAATAATATTTGCCCAATTCACCCCTCACATAGTCATTGGCCTCTTTCACCGTCATTCCGGACAAGCTTAACGGCCCGACCCCCTCTATCGTCACCGTCCCGTCTGGCGAGACCACACCTTCGAACGTAATTTGCGAAGCCCCCCAAACATCTATAATCACATTGTCACCCGCGCCAAGCCGATAATCGGATGGGGTCGGGATGTTCAGGCTAGGCTCGAACGTCAACAACTCATTATTAAATATGTTGCGGCCGAAAACCTGGTTCTCATCCTCTTTAAAATAATTACGATAATAAATGAGCGAGTCTATGTCCATGAAACCGATTTCATCATTAAGTTGCTGCCGGCGCACTGTTTTGTCCTCGCTTTCTAAAATCTCCCGCTGGGAACGCACCATGTAGCCATTACGCCGATGGCGTTCATCCATAGCTTTTTCGCGGTTGGTGCGAAGGCGATTTGTTCCTTGGGGCACACTTTGGGAAGTTCCCACCAAATCCACCGCACCAAGCTGTTTCTGTTGCGCCTCATATTTTTTCCGGATACGGCGCAATTGGTCGACAGTCACCCCCTTCTGCATCAATTGCGAAACGATAGTTTGTTGGTCTTTCCCCTTTTCTTGTTGTTCCATTACATAACGAATGACTTGGTCGTCCGACATCGACTGGGCGTATGCCAAACATACACACACACAAGCCAAGCAAAACAACAATATTTTCTTTGCCATACCAATCAGAACTTTTTCCCTTTCAAGATGAAACTCACCGTCGTATAAATCACCTTCAAATCCATCCACAACGAACGCCGCTGAAAATATTCCAAGTCCATGTCCAAACGGGTCAACATCTTCTGCATTGTATCCGTATAGCCATTATACAACGTAGCCATCGAAGTCAATCCAGGACGCATCAAGAAAATATATTCATAATCCGGATTTTCCTTCATTATTAAATTGATAAAATAGCGACGCTCAGGACGGGGACCCACAAATGACATATCCCCCCTGAGCACATTCCACAATTGCGGCAACTCATCCAAATGATGTTCCCGCAGAAACTTCCCGACCGGAGTAAGGCGTTCATCGCCTTTCTTAGCCAAACAAGGCCGCCCATCCTTTTCCGAATCCATCCGCATTGACCTGAATTTCAAAATATAAAAAGGTTGCCCCTTATATCCTATCCGCTCTTGCCGGAATATCACAGGCCCATCTCCTTGCCTCTTCAACAATATATATACAAGCAGAAAAACTGGAGATAAAAAAATCAATCCCACCAACGCACAAACCGCATCAAAGCCCCTTTTTATGGCCTTTTCAGCCGCATTCATTCCATCACAAATCTCCATACTGACAGATATTTGCTTCATTCTTACTTTCGTCTTTTTTTAATTAAAACTCCGCGTATATCATTTTATTGCAAAATAACAACTATTTTTTTTCTTTCCCAAACAAAGCAAGCAAATGCCCGCCTTTTTTATCTCCTTTTTACAAAAAAACGCCGGACAATGCAATGCATTCCAAAAGAAAATCTTATCTTTGCAGTTCCAAACATCCGGGGTTGACATGGATTTGACAGCAGGATGGAATGGTACGTAAGCACGCAGAGGGTGGACTGTTTCCTCTATAATCTCAGCGGTCAAAAATTTATCTGGCGAAAACAAGTACGCTCTCGCTGCGTAATCGAAGTACAGTAGATTACCTTTATTTCGGCACCAGGTGCTGAAACGGGACATCACTCGGAAGCTGTGGCTTCGAAGCATTCCGGCAAAGTGGTGCAGCAAAATCGGAGATAGCCGTCCGCGGCCTTGCACGGGCGGTGAAAATTTAAAGGATAAGGTGCAAGTGGGTGGCCCGGGTCTTGCTTGCGCACGAAAATCGAAGGCCGGGATAAGCGTGTAGAAAGCGTATGGTTTCCCTGTTTGGACGAGGGTTCGATTCCCTCCAGCTCCACGGCACACGACAGCCCGGCACTTCCGTGTCGCGGCTGTTTTTCGTTTGTACATTTTACATCATCTGATATGAAAGAATTAGCATTAAAGTACGGATGCAATCCGAATCAGAAGCCCTCCCGGATTTACATGACCGAGGGGGAACTGCCCATTGAAGTCCTCAACGGACGCCCGGGGTACATCAACTTTTTGGATGCGCTCAACGGATGGCAGTTAGTCAAGGAACTCAAGGAAGCCACAGGCATGCCTGCGGCCACCTCTTTCAAGCATGTGTCGCCCGCCGGAGCCGCTATCGGCCTCCCGCTCACCGACACCTTGAGAAAGATATATTTCGTGGACGACGTGCAAATCCCGCTTTCCCCGTTGGCATGCGCTTACGCACGCGCACGCGGAGCCGACCGCATGTCCAGCTATGGTGACTTCATCGCGCTGAGCGACACCTGCGACGCTGCCACCGCCACACTTATCAAACGGGAAGTGAGCGATGGTGTCATCGCACCGGGTTACACGGAAGAAGCCCTCGAAATCCTGCGCGAGAAACGCAAAGGCACCTACTACTTCATCAAGATTGACCCGGACTACGTGCCTGCCCCCGTGGAACACAAACAGGTATTCGGCATCACCTTCGAACAAGGCCGCAACGAAATCAAACTGAACGACCCCGCCTTGTTCGAAAACATCCCGACAGCCAACAAAACATTTACCGAAGAAGCCAAACGCGACCTGATGATTGCCCTCATCACCCTGAAATACACCCAAAGCAATTCCGTGTGCTACGTGAAGGACGGACAGGCCATCGGCATCGGCGCTGGCCAGCAGAGCCGCATCCATTGCACCCGTTTGGCCGGCAACAAAGCCGACATTTGGTGGCTGCGCCAGCATCCGAAAGTGATGAGCCTGCCTTTCGTGGAGAAAATCCGCCGTGCCGACCGCGACAACACCATTGACATCTACATCAGCGACGACTACATGGACGTGTTGGCCGATGGCGAATGGCAAAAGTTCTTCACCGAATGCCCCGAGCCGCTCACGCGCGAAGAAAAAAAGGAATGGATTGCCCAAAACACCAATGTGGCTCTTGGCTCGGATGCCTTCTTCCCCTTCGGCGACAACATCGAACGTGCACATAAGAGCGGAGTGCAGTATGTGGCACAAGCCGGAGGCAGTGTGCGCGACGACCATGTCATCGCGACCTGCGACAAGTACGGCATCGCCATGGCTTTCACCGGCATACGCCTGTTCCATCATTAATTCCATCCTATTATGGCCGACTTTGGAGGAGACAATATAGACCAGGTCATCATGGGGGGCATCGTGTTTTCCGGCGGTGCAAAAAACACATCCGGGAAACAAAATGCCAAAGTGAAAACCAAAGCCAAAAAGAAGGGCTACGCCACCGGGGCACACGGTTCCGGCTCGGCAAAAAAGAAAGCCGACATCCGGCAACGCCGCGCCAACCGGCATAAAAAATAGATTAGACGATTGCTCCGCCTGCATTTATCTCGTGCAGGCGGGGCTTTTTCATTTGCCCAATCTATGCACAACCTGTCACTCCGCCTTGATTGAAATCCGGCCATTCGCCTTACGAGTGAATGTCAGCATGCCATTTTTCAAGACATGATTTGCATGGTCAAAAATATAATCGCTGTTGAAAGGCACTCCGTTCACCCGCACCTCGAAATGGCAATGCTCCGTCGTGGCACGTCCGGTACGGCCTACTGTGGCTATCGCGTCACCGGCCTTCACGCGGTCGCCCGCCTTCACCAGGTTCTTGGCATTATGGCTATAACAGGTTTCCAACCCATTGGCATGGCGCACCACCACCATGTTGCCGTAAGCGGAATATTTGCCGGAAAAACGCACCACGCCATCGAATACGGCCCTGATTTTGTCCTTTGGCCGCGTTTTCAGGTCGGTTCCTGTATGATTCTTACGTTTCCCGCCATACGGGCTGATGACTTTCGCGCCCGGCAAAGGATAAGACCATTTCCCCACACGCGCCAAATCAACCGTAAAGGAAGAGGCATGTTCAAACAATCCCGGTGTGGCCACTCCGACATGTTGCCGCTCCATGGCCGAGAAAGGACGGTCCAAGTCCACCACGGCCGGTGTCTCCATCCAATCGAAACGAGGTGCGCGTTCCGCTACCGCACCGATGGCACATAAAGATACTCTTACCATCCCGTCGCCTCCCAAAGAAAACACAGCCATTTCGTCCTTCAACGTCCCATCCGGACGAACCAAAGTGGAAGGATTGAGCGGCACCCCGTTGACCATCATCGTAAAGTAGGTATATACCATCCCATGGTCGGCCCCGGCCAAAGCCACAGGCTGCCCGGCTGACACATAATCGCCCGATGACACCAACGTTTTGGCATGATGGGCATAGACCGTCTCCATGCCATTGGGATGAAGGACGACCACCGTCTTGCCTAAATTCGTCTTACGCACCAGGCGCACCACACCCTCCATCGCCGCTTTCACTTCATGACGCGGCTCGGGCGACATGATATACCATCCCACCGTCTCATGAGGGAATTCCGGTGTAAACAACACGCCGTCCTCCACCGGAAGACACCACCCATCGCGCCTCATGTCCGATGGAGCCACAGTGAAATAATCATAATGGTCAAACAAACCGGCCGTCGGTATGTGAAGCATGCGGCGTTCCATGCGGGAAAAATCAACCTGCTCCTGGTGATGTTCCGTGAAAGAATAAAACAACGCCAACAGCAAGGCCAAACACAAAATTGAAATACGCTTCATCATGATTCTTACACCTCTTTTCATTCCGTCAGGAAAATGCCATTTAAGATTCGCCCGGAACGAATACCCAAACGACGCGCCGAAAAAAAACATTCCGGATGCTGATAAGTACAGATTCCGGACTGCAGGATTCGCCCCCCCGGCACTCCCACATCCTCCAAGATGCCCCGATTGGCCTGCCACAAATCAAGATGCCACTTTTCTGCCGAAGCAACAACAATATTCCCGGCCACGGGAAAACGCCGGGACATGGCCTGCATCGGGAAACCTGCTTCGCGGAAAGCTTCAAACACCTCGTCGCCCACTTCGAAGGCTTCAAGGGAAATACCCGGCCCGACCGCCACACGGACATCGGCAGCCTTCGTGCCGTAAGCGTCACACATGGCCCGCAAAGCCAACTCAGGTATGCGCTGCAACGTGCCTCGCCAGCCGGCGTGCACGGCAGCCACGGCATGGTGACGCGCATCATATATTAATATAGGTATACAGTCGGCCGTCGAAACCGACACACAAGTGAATGGCAAATCGGTCATCACGGCATCCACGCCTTCGAGCACGAACCTCCTCTCCTCTTCCGGCAAGCGGAAGAAAGCCTCATCAATGCGGCGCACCTCCACGCCATGCACCTGATGGGGCATGACCAGCCTTGCAGGTTCAAGCCCCATCGTCCGGCAAAGCAATTCGCGGTTCATGCGCACCGCACATGCATCGTCCCCGCAATAGGCATTCACATTGAACGATGCATATGCACCTATGCTGTAACCGCCCCTGCGCCCCGTGCTGAAAGCCCGGACACCGTGCCCCAAATCATATTCCAACAAATCCGGCTTCATGCCTCGCTGCCGTCCTATTGTCGGGGTTCCTCCTCATCCCAATCTTCCTCGTACTCGAAATCATCCAAGTCTTCCACATCGTCTTCGTCCACGAACTGGATGTCCTCGTCCTCGCCCATGGCCGCCAGCTCTTCCGGCAAGAGAGCCAGGTTTTTATTCCGGTGCACCATGCCCGCCTGTGCCGTGATGGATTGCAACTTATTGCTTTCGCTATTCAATTCTTTCCACAACAGGTCTTTCAACTCGGCAATGCCCATTCCCGTCACGGAAGAAATGAACACATGCGGCACGTCCGGCAGGTGCTCGGACAACATCTGAATCAGTTCCGCATCGAGCAAATCGCTCTTGGTAATAGCCAACACCCGCTGTTTGTCAAGCATTTCGGGATTGAACGTGGCCAGCTCCTTCAACAACACCTCATACTCCTTGCAGATATCATCCGTGTCTCCGGGCACCATGAAGAGCAACAACGAGTTGCGCTCGATGTGGCGGAGGAAACGCAGGCCAAGCCCCTTGCCTTCACTGGCCCCTTCGATGATGCCGGGTATGTCCGCCATGACAAACGATTGGTTGTCGCGGTAAGACACGATGCCCAGGCTCGGCTCCAACGTGGTAAACGGATAATTGGCGATTTTAGGACGCGCTGACGACACTGCACTCAGCAATGTGGACTTCCCCGCATTGGGAAATCCCACCAAGCCCACGTCGGCCAGCAATTTCAGTTCCATGATGACGGTCATTTCCTGCATCGGCTCGCCGGGCTGGGCATAACGCGGTGCCTGGTTGGTCGCCGTGCGGAAATTCCAGTTCCCCAATCCGCCACGACCGCCCTTAAGAAGCAGGACAACTTGCCCGTCCTCGGTCACGTCGCAGATATATTCGCCCGTCTCGGCATTATAGACCACCGTGCCGCAAGGCACGTCGATGTAACGGTCCTCGCCGTCCTTCCCCGAGGAACGGGCTTTCGACCCGTTCCCCCCGTGCCCTGCAAAGACGTGGCGTTCATACCGCAAATGGAGCAACGTCCAATAATTGTGGTTGCCGCGAAGGTAAATGTTTCCTCCTCGTCCGCCGTTCCCGCCGTCCGGTCCGCCATTGGGCACATATTTGGCACGGCGCATGTGTGCAGAGCCGCGCCCTCCTTTGCCCGAACGGCAATATATCTTCACGTAATCAACAAAATTGGATTCCGCCATGTCGCGACTTATTTGTTTTCTGCGTCTATTGACTCAAAAATCTCCTCCAGCATCAGGTCTTTCGAACCTTTCCAAGTGAACACGTGGCGCAGGCCTTCCTTCTCAAACCAGTCCGCCAACGGGGCTGTCTGGCTGCGATACACGTCGAAACGCTTCTTGATGGTCTCTTCGTTGTCATCGGCACGCCCTTGTTCCAAGGCACGGTTCAGCAAACGGGCCATCAGCGTCTCCTCGTCCACCACCAGTTCAATCATCATGCCCATGTCATGGTTGCGTTCGGCCAGCATCTTCTTCAAAGCCTCAGCCTGCGCGATGGTGCGGGGGAAGCCGTCGAAAATCACGCCCTTGCCCTGCGGCAGCGCATCGTAGGTCTTGGCCAGGATGTCAATCATCAGTTCGTCTGGAATCAGCTGGCCGTTGTCGATGTAGCCCTTGGCCACCTTGCCCAGTTCCGTGCCGTTCTTGATTTCGCCACGCAACACATCGCCGGTAGAAATGTGTTCCATGCCATACTTCGTCACGATCTCGTCACTATACGTGCCTTTTCCCGAACCGGGCGCACCGAAAATAATAATGTTCTTCATTTTATCCTATTTAGTCTGTCAAATCAAATTTCTTTTCCCGCCGGGACTCATTCCACCACGGTATAAATATCCCGCGTGTTACGCCCGAATCCGTCATAGTCCAATCCATATCCGACTATAAAGTCATTCGGGATTTCAAAACAGCGGTAACGGATGTCCACATCCACTTTCAAGTTCTCCGGCTTCACCAGCAATGTGCAAACGGCAAGCGAACGGGGATTGCGGGCGCGCAACATCTCCATGACATGTTGCATCGTCAACCCGGAGTCCACGATATCTTCCACGACAACCACGTCACGACCCTCAATGTCAGCGTCAAGGCCTATCATGTCCGCCACCTCGCCCGTAGATGACATGCCGGCATAGGAAGCCAGCTTGACAAAGGATATTTGGGATTCCAGCGTGATTTCCCGCATCAGATCGGCCGCAAAAATGAACGACCCGTTCAATATGGCAAGAAACAAAGGTTTCCTCCCGCACAAATCACGGTTGATTTCCTCCGCCACCCGTTTCACCTGCCTTCTGATTTCCGCCTCGGGAATAGACACGGCAAATTTTTTATCCTTTATCTGAAGCGTTTCCATATCTTTTTGCTAATTTTGTGCAAAGATAGTGCAAACTAAGAGAAATAAGAAAGAAACGCGAGTTTATTTCTATATTCGAAGTGCGCCTGTCTTCTACATTTCAGTCGTATTCATGTCATGAAGATACTAACCTCAACCCAATTTAAAGCACTAGACAAATACACCATCGAACATGAACCGGTCTCTTCCATCGATTTGATGGAACGTGCGGCAAAAGCCCTCACGCAAGAAATCATGAAACGATGGGACAAGACCACGCGAATCATCGCATTTGCCGGCCCGGGCAACAACGGCGGAGACGCCTTGGCCGTCTCCCGTTTGCTTCACCATGCAGGCTATGCCGTACACACATACCTTTTCAACATCACCGGCCGGCTCAGCAACGACTGCCTGGCCAACAAAAAGAGGTTGGAAAACCTGTCAGGCTTGAGTTTCACGGAAATTTCTTCCCAATTCTCTTTCCCGGAATTGAACAAGGAAGACGTAATCATCGACGGACTTTTCGGCACGGGGCTCAACAAACCCCTCGAAGGGGGCTATGCCGGATTGGTCAAAAGAATCAACGCCTGTCCGGCCACGACCGTGAGCATCGACATGCCCTCCGGCCTGATGGGCGAGGACAACTCCGCCAACAATCCCGCAGCCATCGTCCGTGCCGACCTCACACTGACCATCCAACTGCCGAAACTTGCTTTTTTCTTTCCCGAAAACCAGCCCTACGTTGGTGAAGTGCAGGCCATCGACATCCAACTCTCACAAGAAGGATTGGAAAACATCGACAGCAGCATCACCATGACAGAAGAGCCACAAATCCGCAAGATGCTCAAGCCGCGTTCCCCCTTTGCCCACAAAGGCAGCATGGGACATGCCCTGCTCGTGAGCGGACAATACGGCATGGCGGGCGCCACGGTGCTGGCAGCAAAGGCATGCCTGAGAAGCGGAGCGGGCAAGCTCACCGTCCACACGCCGGACATGAACAACAACATCCTGCAATGCTCTGTGCCCGAAGCCATCCTCAGCCACGACATTTCAGACATGATTGTGTCAAAAGCCATCAGCACATACAATTACGACGCATTGGCTATCGGCCCCGGCTTGGGCACCCATGAGGAGACGGCCGAAGCAGTGCGTACATTCATACGCAACCATCCGGGCGAGATGGTGCTTGATGCTGATGCGCTCAACATCCTGGCAGCCCATCCCGAATGGAAGGCCGACATCCCCCAGGATGCCATCCTCACCCCGCATCCCAAAGAACTGGACAACTTGGTCGGGACAAGCCAGGACAGTTACAGCCGGCTGTCGAAAGCCCGTGAACTGGCCATCAAGTTGCAACTCTACGTCGTCTTAAAAGGACATTACACCATGATTTGCACTCCCACAGGACGGGTGTTCATCAATCCGACCGGAAATGCAGGCATGGCCACGGCCGGCAGCGGTGACGTGCTCACAGGCATCCTGACTGCCCTGCTGGCCCGCGGCTATTCAGCAGGAGAAGCATGCCGCCTCGGAGTTTACCTGCATGGCCTGGCCGGCGACATCGCCTGCGAGGAATGGGGAGAAGAGAGCATGGTGGCCAGCGACATCATCCAGGCCATTCCACGCGCATTCAAAAAGCTTAAAGAAAAACCATAAACACGAGATATATGAAAGCAAGAACCCTCTTATGCGGATTGGCTCTTTACGCCATCGGCACTACGGCACAAACGGAAGTAAACCCCTATATCCCTGGTGCCACCGTCGAAGGCGTAACCTACTACTTGCCCCGAACGGCACTTCGCCTGGTCGTCGTGGCCGAGAAACAAGTCTATACTCCTGGGGATTTCAATAAATACGCCGACCGCTACCTGCGCCTCTCCAATGTGAATCCGGAACCTTACACCCGCTGGACCATCAAAAGCATCGAAATGGCTCCATACGGTGTGCCCGACATGCAGAAAGCTTATAGCATCGTACTGAAAAAAAGAACCGTAGCACCGCTGGTGGGACTGACACGAGACGGCATTCTTCTTTCCATCAACACGGAAGGGGAAGAAGAAGCCCTTCCTCCCGTGCCCAAAGGCACAGATGCACCCAAGCATCCCAATCCACGGAACTACATGAGCCAGGAAATCCTTTCGGCTGGCAGCAACGCCAAAATCGCGGAACTGACGGCAGAAGAGATTTATGACCTCCGCGAAAGCCGCGACGCGCTGATCAAGGGCGAAGCCGACAACATGCCTAAAGACGGGGCGCAACTGAAAATCATGCTCGACCAACTGGCCTTGCAGGAACAGGCCCTCAGTCAACTCTTCAAAGGCACCATCGACACCTCCACCGAAGTATTTACCATCGACGTCACGCCGGAAGAACTGACCGACCGCATGGTGCTGTTCCGCTTCTCCCGGAAACTGGGCGTGGTGGACAACGATGACTTGTCCGGCAGCCCCGTTTATCTCTCCCTGAAAAGCATGAACACCCTGCCACAACCCGTGGAGGACGAAAAAGCGGCCAAGAAAAAAAGCAAGATGGAGGAAGGTGTCTATTACAATGTCCCCGAAAGGGTGGCCGTCAGCGTCTTCGACACGTCCAAGGAGTATTGCAAAGGGGAAATCCCCATGGCGCAATTCGGCAACGTGGAAGTGCTGAGCGACATCCTCTTCGACAAGAAGACCACCACGCAAGTGACATTCTACTCCAGCAACGGCGGCATCAAGCAACTGACGGACAACGCTGCGGAAGAATAACCATGAGGGTGCATCAAAATGAGAAAAAGCAACTGCTCCTAATCTTGGGGATTTAACAACTGACGAATATTCATTTGTAATCAAATGCCCTGCTTCCTGTCACTTGCCTGTGCGGGAAAAAACCCCTCCGCCTTGCAGGGGAGGTGGCTCGAAGAGCCGGAGGGGTTTCCCACCCACGTGTCATTAACAAAAGGGCCATTATGGCCGCCGCACGGCGAACAGAAGGGGCGTTACGTCCCCCGTGGGTGTGAGCCCCCCTCCGCCCCTTCGGGGCTCGTCCCCCTATGGGGCGGGACAGTTCATTCCTGCCGGCTTTGACTGCCGACATTCAGAAGTTTGTAAAAGCAGGAACTCTGTATTACTCAATTCCCTCAATTCGTTTTTCCAAATGGTGCTAAATCCCAAGAATGCGGGCTGTTCCGTTTAATTTTGCCACATCCTCATAACCCCCTCCTACCGGGAACCCAAATAAAGGAACACCATCCCCAAAAGCACAAGCAAAAGGTCAACAACCTTGCTGCGCAAGTTCTTCTCGCGGAACAGCATCGCCCCGAAAAGGAAAGAAACGACCACACTCCCGCGCCGAATCATGGACACGATGGAAATCATCGCCCCGTCAAGGCTGAGGGCATAGAAATACACGAAATCGGCGGCTGAGAGGAACAAGGATATCAGGACGATGCACCAATCCCAACGGAATGGCGTGGCCTGCTTACGTTTAGGCCACCACAACAGCATCAGCATGAGTCCCATCATGCCCAATTGGTAAAGGTTGTAATAACTCTGCACCACCATGCGGTCCAGCCCCACCCCGCCGTTTTCGGGCGAAGCCATCAGGTATTTGTCATACAACCCGCTCACCGCGCCCAACAGACTGGCCAACACGACGAAATAAATCCAACGGTCGTGCTTGAAGTCTATGCCTTCCTTCTTCCCGCTACGGCTGAGCATGAAGAAGGACAGCACAGCCAAAGCCACACCCACCCATTGGTAACCGTTCAGCCGTTCGCCGAACACCAGCAATGCCCCCACAAGCACCATGACCGGACGGGTGGCATTGATAGGCCCCACGATGGTCAGCGGCAAATGCTTCATGCCAAAATAGCCGAAGATCCAAGAGGCCAAGACGATGCACGACTTCAGGAGGATGTATTTCTGTGCCTCCCAACCAGTCTGCGGCACATAGAACATTCCACCTTCGCCAATCCATCCCCATGCTGAACCCAAGATGAGCGGCAGGAACAACAAACTGCAAACCAACGTGTTCAGGAACAACACGGGAATTACCGCATTGTCCCGCAGCGATTCTTTCTTGAAAACATCATAAAAGCCCAATAGGGCAGCAGACGTAAACGCCAACAACAACCACATATATTCTTATTTTCTTTTTACCTTATCCGTACTTCCCGGAACACACGCCCCATATAAACGAATCATACTTCCACGATATCCTCCGGATATTCCACATCTACCAGGAACAGTGCATTCCCCGGCATGGATTCTCCGGCACCGCAACGGTCCTTCCCTTCGATGACTGCCCGGAAGCCATCCACCGAAAGCCGCCCGCGCCCCACTTCGACCAATGTGCCGACAATGGCCCGCACCATGTTGCGCAGGAAACGGTCGGCACGAATCTCGAACCTCCATTCGCCCGGAGCCAATTCCACCCAACGCGCCTGCATGATGCGGCAGTTGTTGGTTTTCGTGTCGGTGTTCACCTTGCTGAAACTCGTGAAATCCGTATAGTCAAACAGCGCGGCGGAAGCCTCGTTCATCTTCGCAAAATCGAGCATGCGGTACATCCGGCAGGAATAAGCCCGCAGGAAAGGCGATTTGGAAAAGTGCATATAATAATGGTACGTGCGCGAAAGGGCATCGAAGCGGGCATGGGCATCCCGCCGCACAGGGACGGTCTTATAGACAGATATGTCCGGCGGCAACAAGCGGTTGAGCTTGTCCGTCAGCCACGGGCCGTCAATCCGCCGTTCCGGCTCTCCGGCATACTCGAAGTCGAAATGTGCCACCATCAGCCGCGCATGCACCCCGGTGTCTGTACGCCCAGCTCCAGTGACCGGCACTGGCTGGCGCAGGAGCGTGGCCAACGCACCCTGCAACACCTCTTGCACACTGATGCCGTTCGGTTGAATTTGCCAACCGTGGTAGCGGGTGCCGTCGTAGGCCAAATATAAAAAATATCTTTGCATCCGTCCCTCTCGTAAACGGATGCAAAGATACGACTTTTTCAGCAACTGTCACGCCGGGTGTCCCGACAAATAAGGCCCTTTCCTACTTCACGATGTAATAATCAGGCTTCAGCCCGCGCAAGGCATCCTTGCGCTTGGCCGTGCGCACCTTGATTCCGCCGAGCGTGTAAACGTCCACACGCTCTTCCGAATCGTCCTGCAAAGTTTCCCGCACACCATCGTGCAGCCCGCCGTAGTCGCTCATCTGGATGTCGTCCACGTTCAGACGTTTGCTGGAGGAACCTGTGGCCGTGAACTTCAGGCGCACCAGTCCGTCCGCATCCAGTTTGTAACCGTAACGCTTCCACTCGCCTTTGGTGAAGCCCATCTCCGTCACGACCGGCTTCCACGTCATGCCGCCGTCCAGCGAATAGCTGACCGACAGCTTCACGCCCGTGTCCGACCCATACAAGCCGGCATAGAACCACAAGGAATCGCAACCTTCGGCCTTGTCTTCCAACATTTCCAGTTCCGTCACCACGCCGTTCTTGGCCTGCATGCGCACAGACCAGTTACCATTTTTACGATCATTTTCCAAATTCCCAATCAAGACTTGCGCCATCCGCCACGTGGTTGCCGCACAGGCGACCTCGCCCTCGGCATAACCGCCCTTGCTGCCCGTCTCAAATGTTTCGAAGAACGATTTTTGGGCATCGACTTCTCCAGACAAGCTGACAATCACATCGTCCGCCCCAGGCGTGGACAACACCATCTCGCCCTCCACGCGACCTTCTTCCGCCACGCTGCCGAGGCGAACCAGCACCGTCTGTTCGTCATAGCCCGAAACGGTGGCCGTCTGCCCCCACTCCACGCCGTCGGCACTCACTTCAAACGGCGTTTCCGCAGTCACGGTGGTCACATATTCCGGCAATGACAGAGCCGTGATTTGCAAAGTTTGCGGAGAAGAAGGCCGTCCCGGCACCGACGTGAAAGCCATTTCGGACTTTTCAGTCGTAAACACAGGCGACACTTCCGGCATCACCACCTCCACTTCGTTGGACTCCATCACGATGCCTCCGGTTTCGTCCAAAAGGCATACCTTGTAATAATAAGTCGTGGAAGCCCGCAAATCCTCCACACACCAGGACGTGCCGTTCACCGTTTGGGGATAGCCGTCCGCCATCTGCGGGTTTCCCTGAGCGTCTTTCGTATAAACCTCCAAAGAATAAGCATCTCCGCCCATGTCCATCCAGGAAGCGGTGAAACGCCGGCTCCACGTCGAACATACGATGTCTTCTGCCGGATAAGCCGGTATGCCGTCCACGAACTCCGCCCGCAAGGTGACCGTCTGCACGAAACCCTCTCCCGACAGGGTCAACGTGGCCGTATGTTCCCCGGGAGCAAGCCCTTCCGGGCAGGATACTCCCAGCCGTACCCCCCGCGTGACCTCCTCGCCGGACAAATCCTGCCTGCCCAACACAAACAGGGAGTTATCCATCTGCAAAGCCAACCCGTCCGGCAGATTTCTTCCCCGGACGACCAGCATCGTGTCCAGCCCTTTCGACACGGCCTGCAGGCCATAGTCTATGGTAGC
Organism: uncultured Paraprevotella sp.; assembly: GCA_944321565.1. Classification (GTDB taxonomy): domain Bacteria; phylum Bacteroidota; class Bacteroidia; order Bacteroidales; family Bacteroidaceae; genus Paraprevotella. Next base: position 58,020 of record CALULT010000010.1, read on the forward strand.
ACCACTCCCGGGCACAAACAATTCCGGTGCTGTCGCCGCCGGGTCTGTATAAAAGGCATATTCCATGCTGTCGCCCCAAATGTAATCGGCCAGTTGCGGATAGTCCACGAACGGGTTCCGGTTGCCTTGTATGCCACAGACCGCCTCATTGCGCGCCCGCTCAATCTCATCTACGGGATCGGCCTCGTTCCATTCCAGCAACAAGCGGCACACCCAAGGACGCAACGTGGGATAGCGGTTCTTCTCCACCACCAGCAACCCTTCGTTGGTTTGCCACTCGTCCTGCAAATCCTCGTAACAAGTTGCCATGTAGAAGAAGGTGCGCGCAAAATCCCCTTTCCACTGGTCGGCAGGCTCCCACACGGTGATCAACGAGTCCGCACGGTAGGAGGCAGACTTACCCACCCTCGTCACACCGTTGTCGAAACTCACCGCGCCGGTCACCACGCCCATCGGGTTGTTGCTTTTGCGCCCGTTGGCCGAGGCGTCGCTGGGAAACAGGTTGAACAAGTCGCAATAAGCATCGTTCACCGTATGCCCCCACCAACTGTTGGCAAAGACATGCTCGATGTTCATGCCCGACACGGCATTCAGCCCGTCGAACGTCCGGAGGACATCGCTGTACCGGTCGCGCACCGTCACGCCATCCGGCATACGGTCGGCCACGGCAAAGCCGGCCCACGTATATCCCTCGCCTTTCCCGCCATAATCCAACACATAGTCCGGCTGAATCAGTTCAAAAAGCGCGGTCTTCAATTCCGCCTGTTTCAATCCCTCCGCCGGACGATAATACTGCCCCTGCCCGTACATCGCCCCTGTGCATACAAACAAAAGGTATAAACCCAACAAGATTCTCTTCATATCCATGACTCTTTTCTAATAAAAACAGCAAATCCCAAATCTCAGTCCCCGAACTCCACACCCAGGTTATACATGATGAAAGCGTAAATATCGGCCTGCTCTTCCAGCACCTTTCCCATGGGTTTGCCACCTCCGTGTCCCGCCTTGCTGTCGATGCGGATGATGGTTGGGTTCGTCCCGTCGTTGCATGCCTGGAGCGTGGCGGCAAACTTAAAGGAGTGGGCCGGCACCACGCGGTCGTCGTGGTCGGCAGTCATGACCAGCGTGGCGGGATAGGCCGTGCCCGGCCTGAGGTTGTGCAAAGGAGAGTAGCCCCTGAGATATTCAAACATCTCCCGGCTGTCCTCGCTGGTGCCATAGTCGCTGGCCCAGTTCCAACCGATGGTGAACTTATGGTAACGCAACATGTCCATGACGCCCACCATCGGCACAGCCACCTGGAAGAGGTCGGGCCGCTGGGTCATGCAAGCCCCCACCAACAGGCCACCGTTTGAACCGCCCACGATAGCCAGCTTTTCCTTGCTGGTATAGCCATTGGCTATCAGGTATTCGGCCGCGGCAATGAAATCATCAAACACGTTCTGCTTGTTCAGCTTCGTGCCGGCCTGGTGCCATTCCTCGCCATATTCGTTGCCGCCACGCAGGTTGGCCTGGGCATAGATGCCCCCATTCTCCAGGAAAGGAATGCGCATGGCCGAGAAGCCAGGATTCAGGCTGATGTTGAACCCGCCGTAGCCATAGAGGTAAACAGGATTCTTGCCATTCTTCTCCAGCCCTTTCTTGTAGGTCAGGAACATCGGGATTTTCGTCCCGTCCTTGCTGGGATAGAACACTTGCTCTGTGACAAACGCATCGGAGTCGAAGTTCACCTTGGGCGCACGAAACAGCTCGGAGGCATTGGCGTCCATGTCGTAACGATAGATGGCACCCGGTGTAGTGAACGAGGCAAAAGTGTAGAAACATTCTTTGTCGTCCTTGTTCCCGCTGATGCTCACCGAGCCCAGGGAAGGCAGCCGGATTTCCTGCAATTCCTTTCCGTCCAGCCCATAAACGTAGGCGTGACTGGAAGCGTCCTTGTCGTAAACCAGGAAAAGCTTCCCGCCGATAATGCTTGCACCGGCCAACACGGACTCTTTTTCAGGGACAAGTTCTTGCCAGTCCTTCACGTCGGGACGGTCGGGAGTAGTGACCATGATGCGGTTCTTGGAAGCCCCATAATTGGTGAACAAATAGATTTTCCCGTCCAACACTTCCACGGGAGAATACTGGTAGTCCATATCGGTGGCCATCGGCACGAAGGACGCGCCGGGCTTGCGCAAGTTCTTCACATAGATGGCATTCCCGGCTCCCTCCCCGCTCTCGAATAGGAAAAGCAGGGTCTCGTCCTCATCGGCTTCTATGCTATAAAAACGTTTGGGATAAGCCTTGTTTTCATAGACAAGTTCGTCCGCCGACTGTGGAGTCCCCACCTTGTGGTAATAAACTTTATGATTCTCGTTCACATTGGAATATTCCTTCCCGGCCACAGGGACATCGTAGGCGCTGTAGAAAAAGCCGTCTTTCACCCACGAGGCTTGCGTGAACTTGGCCCACCTTATATGGTCGTCCAGCAAACGGCCTGTTTCAACGTCCATCACGTAAATTTCACTCCAGTCCGACCCGCTGCGCGAAATGGTGTAGGCCATGTACTTCCCGTCTTTCGAAAAACTGGTACCCGTCAAGGCCACAGTCCCGTCGTCGGACAACTTGTTCGGGTCGAGAAACACGCGAGGCTCGCCGTCCAAACTGTCTTGGACATAAAGCAAACTTTGGTTCTGCAGGCCGTCGTTCTTGAAGAAGTAATACTTTCCATGCTTCTTCACAGGCATGCCTATTTTCTCGTAATTGGCCACGTCGGTGAGGCGTTTCAACAGGGCGTCGCGGAAAGGAATCCGCGAAAAGTATTCTTCCGTCACCTTGTTTTCCGCTTCCACCCAAGCCGCCGTGGCCGCACTGGTGTCGTTTTCCAGCCATCGGTAAGGGTCTGGCACTTCCGTTCCGAAATATACATCCACCGTATCCACCTTAGCCGCTTCCGGATACGTAAGTTTCGGTTGCCTTACTCCACAGGCAACCCATGTCAAACTCGCCATAGACAACATCAATACATTTTTGTTCATATCGAAACCTATTTTTTAATGTTTCTTCGTCTCGCCGGAAAAGTTCAGTCCAACCACCCCGGCCTGTTTCCCTTCTAGGACAAGGGAAACAGCAGTCATAATAGAGGCGTAAATATACAGAAAAAAAATCAAGTAAGAGGAAAACGAAGTGGTTTTCTTCCTACTTTCGTTTTCCGGCCTCTCACACCACCATACGTGCCGTTCGGCATAAGGGGATTCCTGTTTTTGGTTTGCCACGCGCGTTGAAGTTTCCTTCTTATTCATTTTTCTGTGTGGCTAAAGCGGTATTCCCAGATATTATAGTTAAATTTGCGCTATAAGTCAAAGTGTTGCAGTTGGCAAACGAATGTTGACACTCGCCAACTTATCAATGGCGGTAATAATGATTGATTATGGCAAAGAAAAAAACAAAGAAAGAGAAGAACTCGCTTAATCTTGAATCCATATTGTTCAACTGTCGCGACTATCTCCGTGGCAGTGCATCGCTCAATGACAAGCGTGATGTCATACTTACGCTCGTGTTCCTCCGTTTTATCGGCGAAAAATTTGACGATGCCCAGGCTGAGATGCGCAAACTTTGCAACGACAATGGGATTACCGATGAAGAGGATATCGCAAGCTTTCTCGCTTCTCCCGCCCGTTACAAGAATATAGTGTATGTCCCGGAAGCTGCTCGTTGGGACATGCTGATCAATGTGCCTGCTTCCGACCTTGTTGCTTCGCTTGATGATGCACTGCAGGCCATTGAAGACGGAGGGGATGCGCTGAAAGGTTGCGTAAAGCTTGGTTTGTTTACATCGGTGAATATTCAACCGAACGAACTTAAAAAGGTAGTGGATGAGGTGAACAAGATTTCTCACAAGACTTTCGGTGAAGAAAAGGACTTGATTGGCCGTGTCTATGAATATTTTCTGAAGTCATTCGCTGTAAATGCCACCAAAGAAGATGGCGAGTTTTACACTCCACACGACATCGTGGAGCTTATAGCCGCCTTTATCGAACCTTTTGATGGCACACTCTACGATCCATGTTGCGGGTCCGGCGGTATGTTTATCCAATGCGCTAAATATGTCGAGGCAAAGCAGGGTGACATTACCGCTGTTAATGTTTTCGGGCAAGAGAAAGAGAAGGCCACTTTCCGTCTCGCCAAGATGAACTTGGCCATGCGTGGCATATCCCACCATTTGGGGGATGGAGCCATTTCCACGTTCGATAAAGACTGGCATGCCGGACTTGTTTTTGACTACATCATGGCTAATCCGCCGTTCAATCTCAAACATTGGTTTACAAAAGATGTCACCCAGCAGGGCGTGAACTGGGCCGATTATGGAACTCCTCCGGAGAGCAACGCCAACTATGCGTGGATTCTCCACATGCTCGCCAAACTGAAAGCCGACAAAGGCATCGCTGGTTTTTTGTTGGCAAATGGTGCCCTTGGTGATGAAGACACCATCGCCATTCGCCAAAAGCTTATTGAGAATGACAAGGTGGAAGCGATTATTGTCCTGCCTCGTGAACTGTTTTATACCACAGACATATCGGTCACGCTTTGGATTCTCAACCAAAACAAGCGCGGAGGTATGCACCATGGACGGCAGCTGCGCGACCGCCATGGCGAAATCCTCTTTATGGACTTACGTTCTTGGACTGAAAACCCTGTCAAGGGGGAGCAGAAAAAGAAAGTGATGCTAAATGCCGACCAAGTAAAACGGGCTACTGAGATTTATTTCCGTTGGCAGTCGGTCGGCACGGACGGCGCGAACTTTGCCGTACCAGAACTTTATCGCTCGGTCGGATTCGACGAGCTGAAAGAAAACAACTACTCGCTCGTTCCCAGTCGCTATATTGAGTTCGTTGACCGCGACACGGATATTGATTACGACAAGGTGCTGACAGAGACAGCCTCTGCCGTTTCTGAACTCCTGACGCTCCAACGCGAGAATGACGCCATGCTTCGTAACGCACTAAAACAGTTAGGCTATGAGTGTAGATAATTTGTCCCTTGAACCATTGGAACAGCAATTCGAGGAATTGTGTTCTATTATCAATTATCACCGTAGCCGTGCTTCTCACGCTGTTAATGAGCAACAGCTCCTTACTGCGTGGAATGTCGGAGCTTATGTTTCAAATAAGCTCAAGACAAATGAATGGGGCAGTAAAGTGGTAACTCAGTTTGTGGAGTATATGAAGGTGAACGCTCCTGCTCTTAAAGGATATAGTAGAGCCAGTATATACAACATGGTGATGTTCTTTGACGAATATTCATCTGATATGTTCTTGTCAACCGTCTCCAAATTTTATCCCAATGAAATTGTCCAAACAGCATCTGGACAATTAGGAGCCACAGGAAGTGAAGAAATCGAGCCCTCGCGTGTAATGGTGCAGACTCCAACTGCGCAAATTGTCCAATTGCCATTTGGACAATTACCCGGCATATTGAAACAGACTTCATACTCTAATCATCTTGCCATACTCAACCAGTGTAAGCACCCAGAGGAACGTCTCTTTTATATTCTTTATGCACATCGTGAAAGATTGACTTTCAAAGAACTGCAGCGATGCATCTCCAACGACACCTACTCATCGCTCTTGGGGTCAAAGCACAATCTTTCCAAAGGCCTGCTTGACACTTATTCCAATGCACCCGTGCTATTCAAAGACACCGCTTTCATTGATTTCTTGGGTCTGCCGCAAAAGTGTACGGAGAAAAAACTTCGTATGGGCTTGGTGGAGCACATGAAACAGTTTATTCTTGAACTCGGCAAAGATTTCCTATTTGTTGATCAAGAATATACGCTTGAAGTGGGGGCTTCGGTATTCAAAGCAGACTTGCTCTTTTTCCATCGTGGCTTGCAAGCTCTCGTTGCTGTTGAACTTAAACGGCGCAAATTCCATCCGAAAGACTTGGGCCAGCTGGAGTTTTACCTCGAAGCACTTGACCGGGATGTGAAACGCACAAACGAGAACCCTTCAATCGGTATCATACTTTGCCCCGAAGCGGACAAGACCGTTGTGGAATACGCCATGAGCCGCAGCATGAGCCCGACCATGGTTGCCGAATACAAACGTCAACTTATACCCAAGGAAAAGATGCAGATGTTGTTGCAAGAATACTGCGACTTGGTGCAAATAGAGAAAGGAGGGGACGATGATTGACAAGGCTAAATGGATACGGATTGGAGATTATATAGAGGTTTATGACCGCAAGAATACGGACGGGATACCTTATCCGTTTTATGGCATCAATAAGGATAAAACCTTTATGCCGACAGTAGCCGACACTAACGAACTGGACAATACAAAATACAAAATTGTATCTAAGGGCGTTTTTGTATTTAGTGGAATGCAGACAGGACGTGACTTATGCATTAGAATTGCTGCTTACAACGGAGATACACCTATTCTTGTATCTCCAGCATACACAACTTTCAAAGTCAAAGATACCAACGAGGTTTTACCTCTTTATCTATTTCTTCAATTTAATCGCCTTGAAATGGATAGATATGGCTGGTTTCTTAGTGACGGAAGCATTCGCTCCAATCTTGATTGGGGTAGGTTTTGCGACATCCGAGTTCCACTTCCATCCATCTCCGTCCAGCGCAAATTGGTTGACACCTACAACGGCTTGAAAGCACTTGCCGAGCAGAACGAGGCTCTCATACCCAAGCTCTCTGCTGCTTGTCAAGCCTATATTGTGGACTGCCGTGCGAAATATCCTATTGTTTCCTTGGGTGACTATATCGAGCAATCAGATAAACGTAATTCAGATTCAGTATTGACTGCCGCTGATGTTCAAGGTATCAGTACGGATAAACGCTTTATTCCTACAAAAGCGAATATGAATGGTGTCTTTTCCTGATTTCACTAGACACTTTTTTGTTTTATAACCTAAGTCAGTAGACACTTCTTTAACAATGGTGCT